>QHSM01000463.1 GCA_003221595.1 Candidatus Rokuibacteriota bacterium
GAGACCGAGTACACGCCCTTCGGCCTGCGCACGATGGTGGCCGAGGGCCTCGTCGACTATCTGATCATCGATTCCACCTGGGCGGGCGGGCTCACGGTCTGGCGCAAGGCGGCGGTCATGGCCGAGCTCTATCAGGTGCCGCTCGCGGCGCATCACGATCCCCAGATTCACGTCCACGCCGTGGCGGCGAGCCCGACCGGCTTCATCCTGGAGTCGTTCGCGGACCACACCCGCGACCCGCTGTGGTTCGAGCTGTTCCGCGAGCGCCCGAAGATCGTCGACGGCCACATGGCCGTCCCCGACACGCCGGGGCTCGGCCTGGAGCTTCGCCCGGAGACGCTCGAGAAATACGGCGTGAAGCTCGGCTGATCGCGCCGTCGGCGGAGGCGCGACGCGCGGGTCAGGCCGGCGGCTTCCCCTGCACCACGACGCGCGCGCCCAGCAGCTTGTCGATCTCCGGCTGGGCGTAGCCGAGCTCGCGAAGAATCTCCACGGAGTGCTCGCCGAGCTCGGGCGGAAAGCGCGGCGCGACCTTCTCGACGCCCTCGAGCCAGAGCGGGCTCGCCACGGTGAGCGGTGCGCCCGCGCGCGGGTCGTCGAAGGGCTGCAGGGCGCCGCTCGCCACCATCTGGGGATCGTCGCGCGCGTCGTCCACCGTGCCCACCTCGCCGAAGGTCAGGCGATGGCGATTCAGGATCTCGCGCCACTCGGCCCACGGTCGGGAGACGAAGACGCCGTCCAGGATGGGCACGAGGGCGCGCGCGTTGGCGCGCCGGGCCGGCGTGGTGGCGAAGCGCGCGTCGTCGGCCAGCGCGGGCCGCTCGATCGCGCGGAGCAGGGGCGGCCAGTCCCGGTCGTCGTTCAGCAAGTTCAGAAGGAACCAGCGCCCGTCGGCGCAGCGGTAGAGATTCGCGAGGGCGCTCGCCGGCTCCTCGCGCGGCGGCCGAGGCTCGACGCGCGCGCCGGAGAGCGCCGCCTGGATCTGGATCGCGTTCCACCAGAGCCCGTTGGCCAGGAGCGACGTCGAGACCATGGTGCCGCGGCCCGTGCGGCTGCGCTGATAGAGCGCGGTCATGATCGCGGCGAAGAGCGTCACGCCCGTCGGGTGATCGCCCATCCCCGGTAGCGAGCGCGCGGGCGGCGAATCCGGCGACGGCTTGGCGAGGTCCATCAAGCCGGTGCGCGCCCAGAGGGCCGTCGCGTCGAAGCCGGTGCGCCCGGCCTCGTCGCCGCGCTCGCCGTACGCGGTCATCGAGGCGTAGACGAGCCGCGGATTGAGCGGCGCCAGATCGGTCCAGCGAATGCCGAGCCGCCCGCGGGAATCGAGCGGCGTGTTGGTGACGAAGACGTCGGCGCGCTCGACGAGGCGATGGAGCACGGCGCGCCCGGCCGCCTCGCGGAGATCGAGCGCCATGCCGCGCTTCGTCCGGTTGTCGACGATCCACCGGTAGTTGTACGGGCTCTCGGCGACTCCGGGACCGCCCGTGCGATGGCGATACGGATCGCCGTCGGGCGGCTCGATCTTGATCACGTCGGCGCCGAGGTCGGCCATGATGGTCGTGGCCACCGGGCCCGCGATGAAGCTCGCGGCGTCGATGACGCGCACGCCGGCGAGCAGGAAGTCGCCGCTCATATCGTAGGCGGGACTATATCATCCGCGCCGCGCCGCCGGGAGTCGGGCCGGATCGAACGGGCGAAGATCGACCAGCTTGGCGGCGCCGTCCGCGACGAGCTCGGCCATCGCCAGGCCGGTCGCCGGCGCGTTGAGAATTCCCCACGGTCCATGGCCGGTCGCGACGAACACGCCGCGCACGCCGGGAACCCGGCCGATCAGGGGAACGCCGTCGTCGGTGACGGGACGATAGCAGGCCTGCCGGCGCACGACCCGCGCACCGGCCAGCGCCGCCGACACGCGGCCGGCCGCGCGCGCCAAGGTCTCGCAGGAGCTCTCGTTCACCTCGACGGCCTCCGGAGAATCGGGCAGGGGCGCCGGGTCGGCCATCCCGCACACGTAGACCTCGCCGTCCGGCCGCGGAAAAATCTCCGGCTCGAGCGCGCGGCCGTCCGCGGTGCGGTAGTCGACGAAGAGCGCGTGGGCGGGCACGTCGGGCGCGTCGAGCGTCACGCTGTAGCCCTTGAGGCCATACACGCTCGGCAGCCGTAGCCGCCCGGCCAGCCGCCCGGTCCACGGCCCCATGGCCAGGACGACGGCGTCACCCTCGAGCGTCTCGCCGCCCGCCGTCAACACGCCGGAGGCGGCGGCGCCGCGCCACGCCACGTCCTCGACGACGCCGACGTGGAGCCGGGCTCCCCGCGCCCGCGCCGCGTCGAGCAGCGCCGCGGTAAATCGTGCCGGCGTGACCTGGGCCGTGGTCTGCTGCGAGCCGAGCGCCGCGGTGACGATGCCCGAGCCGTCGAGCCAGGGAGGCGCGGCGACGCGATGGCCGCCCGCCGGCGTCCCGCGCTCGCGCGCCGCGAGCATGAAGGTCTCCATGCGCCGGTAGCCGTAGTCGGTCGAGAGCTCGGCCGCCAGCTCGGCGTGAAGCGTGAAGCTCGCGCGCGCGAGCGGGCCGAGCGGCGAGCCGTCGCACCAGTCCAGGGCCAGGAATCCACCGGACTTGCCCGACGCGGCGCACGCCACGCCCGTGCGCTCGACGACGGTAACCGCGACGCCGCGCCGGGCCAGGAAATAGGCAACCGACGCGCCGACGACGCCGGCGCCGCAGACGATCACGTGCCGAGGAGGTGTCACCCGGCGTATGCTACATCGATCCAAGGAGGCCTTCATGCACTACGGCGTCGTCATGTTCCCGACCGAGTACGCGATCGCCCCGGACGAGCTGGCGCGGGCCCTCGAGGAGCGCGGCTTCGAATCGGTGTGGTTCCCCGAGCACACGCACATCCCGGCGAGCCGCCAGAGCCCCTGGCCCGGCGGCGGCGAGCTGCCGCGAGACTACTGGTCGTCCTACGATCCGTTCGTCGCGCTGATGGCGGCGGGCGCGGCCACCAAGCGCCTCAAGCTCGGCACCGGCATCTGCCTCGTCATCGAGCGCGATCCGATCACGATGGCCAAGGAAGTCGCTTCGCTCGATCGGCTGTCCGGCGGCCGCGTGCTCTTCGGCATCGGGGGCGGCTGGAACAAAGAGGAGATGGCTCATCACAACACCGAGTGGAAGAGCCGCTGGCGGCTCCTGCGCGAGCGCGTGCTCGCCATGAAGGAAATCTGGACCAAGCGCGAGGCGGAATTCCACGGTGAGTTCGTGAACTTCGACAAGATCTGGGCCGACCCCAAGCCGATCCAGAAGCCGCACCCGCCCGTCATCATCGGCGGCGACGGCGCGACGACGTTCGACCGCGTCGTGGAGTTCGGCGACGGGTGGATGCCGATCATGCGGCCGAAGACGAATCCCCTCGAGCGTATTCCCGAGCTGCGCGAGCGGCTGAAGAAAGCGGGCCGCGACCCGAAGTCGGCGCCCGTGTCGATCTTCTTCGCGCCGCCCAAGAAGGAGGCGCTCAACGCGCTCGCGGCGGCCGGCGTCGAGCGCGCGATCTTCGGCCTGCCGTCGGAAGGACGCGAGGCCGTGCTGCCGCGGCTCGACGCCTACGCGGCGGCGATGCGGGGCTGACGAGCGGCTATCCGATGGCCGCGAGGCGGGTGAACAGCCGCTTCATCGTGTTGATCTGCGCCAGGTAGCCGCGGACATCGTGGTCGCCGCACTTCTGGCCAGGGGGCAGCTGGAAGCCGCGCCGCGCGTAGGCATCGCCCCCTCCGGCGCCGCAGAGGTGAATGATCGCGGCCAGGTCCTGCTTCTGCTGGAGCGTCGCCGTGGTGGCGCGGTGCCGCGCCACCGTGCCCGCGACGCTCCGGTCGAGCAGCGCCGACGTCATCTCGACGGCGTGGCTCGGCACGACCCGCGTGTAGAGCCCGTTGAACCAGCACGAGCGCCACTCGTTCCAGGGGCCCTCCTCGGCCACCGCGTGATAGTGAATGCAATACCGCCGCGCCTCACGGAAGGTCGGGGTGGTGATCTGGTACATGCCGACCGCGCTCGAGGCCGGCTGGTACCACTCGAACGGATTCCACGACAGGCGCCAGCGCCAGTACGTTCGGGCCACCGGGTTGCCCGCTCCTTCGACCTGCGCCAGCGCGGCCAGGAGCTCGGGCGCCATGATGGCGGTCGAGTGGGCGCGGAAGAGCGCCTCGTACGAGCGCCACGTCTCGGGCGGCGTCTTGAACAGCCTGCCGCTCACGGGAAAGAACAGCTCGGTCGGCTTGCGGATCACCTGATACGTCCAGTTCACCACCGACCACAGCGCCAGCAGGACGATCGCGATCACCACCACGCGGAGCGCCAGCGGCAGCGCCATCAGCACCAGGAACGCGCGCTGCCCGAGGCGAACGAGGCGCCGGAAGCGCTTGGGCCGTGCGCGACGGGCACGCGCCTTCCGGGACGGGATTCTGGCGGCTCGGGGCGGTGATGCGACGGCCATCTACCTACTATGCCCCGCCGGGCTTACTCGCCGCGAATCTCGCGAAGCCGGCGCTTGAGGGCCGTCATCCGGTCGTTCATCTTCTCCGACAGGGACGTGGGCCGCGCCCGCTTCTTCGGTGATGCCGGCGACGCCGGGCGCGTCGTGGAGGGCGGGGCGGCGTGACAATATGCGCAACCGTGCCTCAGGCCGTGCTTGCACTCACTCATCGATCTGGTCGCTCCCTGTTGCCATCCTAACCGAACCCCGTCACGGTACGCGAACAACGCTATACTCCCGCTCGTCATGAGCCTGCCCAAGACCGCGCGCGCCGCCGTCGTGGCCGAGTATGGCAAGCCGATCGAGATCCGCGAGCTCCCGGTGCCTATGACGGCCGGCGCCATCAAGGGCTGACTAGAGCCCGCCGCCCCAGCGAAACTGCCAGGCGATGCCGGCCGTGGTGAAGTCGCCGCCGACGCGCGCGAAGGCGCCGGTGCTGGCGTAAAGCTTGACCGAGTGCTGCCGGGTGATCGGGATCGCGAGCGTCGCGCCGACGCGCAGGTTCTGCGGCTCCGCGCCTTGCTCGCCGTCGACCGTCGTGCGCCCACCCCCGTAATACGTGACGTCCACCGCGCCCCACAGGCCGAAGCGTGTGTGGTAGATCGCGTGGCCCTGGACGGCATAGAGGGGCTCCTTCTCGAGCTCCTTGCCGCCCAGGAAATTGTTGTTGTCCGTGTAGAACGTGACGCTCGTGGCCAGCTCGAGCGTCAGCGGGCCGAACGTCTGGGAGATGCCGACCTCGGGCTTCACGGACCAGCGGTTGGTCCCGATGTTGACGAGCTTGTCCGAGTCGTAGTGACCGGTCGGGAGCGTGACGGCCAGGCTGGCACCCACGATGAGATCCGGCTTGTAGTCGGCGAACTCGGCCAGCGTGAGAGCGGGGCCGCCGTACAGGAGAGCCGAGAAGCGGACCCGCGTATCCCCGAAGCCGTCGGTGTACCGATCCCGCCGCTGCCCGGCGACGTCGGCGGTCCCCGACACCCACGCGTACGGCAGCACGAGGTCGAGCTTGGCCGATCGACCCCACACGCCGAACGCGTGCGCGTAGGCGAGGTAGGCGCCGTGCGCCGTGAGCTCGGCGTTCTCGATCGGCGTGGATGCGTCGAACGTCACGTCTCCATGGGAATAGCCATAGCCGGCGATCAGGAAATTCATGCCGACCGGCGTGTTGGAAAAGGCCCGCGGCTCCAGGTCCTGGGCCTCGCAGCTCAGCGCTGACCCAACCAGCGCCATGATCACGAGTGCCGCACCGGCCCTGGCCATGTGAGCTATGCTAGCGCGCCAGGAGGAATTCCATGAGCGCACACGGGTTGTATCTGGTCCGGATGGACGTCGCGCACGACCACGAGGCGCTGTTCAACGAGGTCTACGACAAGGAGCACGTGCCCAACCTGCGCGCCGTGCCCGGCGTGCGCCGGGCGAGCCGCTACCGGCAGCCCTCGCCGACCGAGCCGCGCTACCTGGCCGCCTACGAGATGGAGAGCCCGGCCGTGGTCGAGAGCGAGGCGTGGAAGGCGGCGGGCGAGGTCGGCCAGTGGCCCACGGTGGTCCGCCCCAGGACGATGAACCGGCATCGCGTCATCTACGAATGGGTGGGCGGCAACGCGACGCTGACCGGCAAGACCCCCTACGTGTTCTGGGTCATGATGGACGTGGAGCCCCACCGCGAGGCGCTCTTCAACGACCTCTACGACAACGAGCACCTGCCGCTCCTCCTCAAGCTGCCCGGCTCGGTGAACGCCGTCCGTTATCGCACGAACGTTCCCGGTCAGCCGCGATATCTCTGCGTGTACGAGGTCGAGAACACGACGCTGCCGATGTCGAAGCTGTGGAACGACACCTCGGACATCGGCCGGTGGAAGCCGGAGGTGCGGCCGTACACCTACAACAAGCATTACCTCGTCAGCGAACGGATCTTCTCGGCGTGAAGATCACGCAGGTCACCGTCAATGTGTTGAGGGTTCCCGTCGATCGCCCCTACGTGGCGGGCGGGCGAACGGTCGACGCGAACTGGCACGTCCTGGCCCGGATCACCACGTCCGATGGGGTCGAAGGGATCGGCTACATCGTCTACCCGCGCCCGGATCTGATGTCGACGATCGGGAACGCCACGCGCGAGCTGGGCGAGCACCTGATCGGGATGAGCGTCTGGAGCCGGAAGCGGCCTGGGACCGATTGGCGCGTCGTGGCGACTGGGTGGGCCCGGGCGGTTTGCTCCACTGCGCGCTCGCGCCGCTCGACATCGCCGTGTGGGACGCGGCCGGTAAGACACTCGGCCAGCCGCTGCATCGTCTGCTCGGCGGATATCGTGATCGCCTCCCGACGTACGCGAGCGACGGCCTGTGGGTCAGCCTGTCGCCCGCCGAGCTCGCGGCATCGGCGAAGCGCCACGTCGAGAGCGGATTCGGAGCCGTGAAGCTGCGGCTCGGCAAGGAGGCGACGCCGGAGCTGGAGGCGCGCCGGGTCCTCGCGGTGCGCGAGGCCGTCGGACCGGACGTCCGGATCATGGTCGACGCGGTCGAGAGCTGGTCGCTTGCCCGTGCGCGACACACGGGCCGCGTCCTTCAGGACGCGGGCATCGCGGGGCTGGAGGATCCCGTCCACCATCTCGACGTAACCGGGCTCGCCGAGCTTCGGCGCCAGCTCGAGATCCCGATCGCGGCCGGCGAGCACTTGTATCACCTGGACGCATTCCGGCGGCTCCTCGAGGCACAGGCCGTCGACGTGGTCATTCTGGACCTGGCCCGGGTCGGCGGCGTGACGCCGTGGCGGAAGATCGCCGCGCTGGCGCACGCGCACCGGGTTCCGGTGTGCGGTCACGTGGTGCCCGAGATTCAAGTGCACGCGCTCTCGGCCGTCCCGAACGGCCACATGGTGGAGTACGTGCCGCGATCGGCCGGCATCCTCGCGTCGATGCCGCGGATCGAAGGCGGCGAGCTCGTGGCGCCGCAGGCGCCCGGTCTCGGTCTCGAGCTCGACGAAGCGGCGGTGCGACGCCACCAGGTCGCCTAGCGAGCGAAACGGCATGCCCGGCCGATTCACCGGTCAGGTCGCGATCGTCACGGCGGGCGGCTCCGGGATCGGCGCCGCCACGGCGCGGCGCTTCGCCGCGGAAGGCGCCGCGGTGGTGGTCGCGGATCTGAGCGGCACGCGCGCCGAAGCGGTCGCGTCCAGCATCACGACGGGCGGCGGGCGGGCCGCCGCGATCAAGATGGATGCGTCCGATCCCGCCGCGATGCGGCGCACCCTGCAGCTGGCCCTGGACACGTTCGGCCGGCTCGACATCATGGTCAACAACGCAGGACTCGCGGAGCCGGCGCCGCTCGACGAGATCACCCTCGAGAGCTGGAACCGCGTGATCGCCGTCACCCTGACCAGCGTGTTCCTCGGCATGAAGCACTGCCTGCCGATCATGCGCGCCCGGGGCAAAGGCGTCATCGTCAACACGGCGTCGATCTCCGGCACGGGCGGCGACTACGGGCTCTCCTCCTACAACGCCGCGAAGGCCGGAGTCATCAACCTGACCCGCTCGGCGGCGCTGGAGAACGCCCGCCACCACATCCGCATCAACTGCGTGTGCCCCGGGGCCATCGATACGCGTGGCATCCAGATTCTCGGCCGCGAGCGCGCCGATGAGCTGCGACGCCAGCACGCCGCCGTGCACCCGATCGGCCGCGTCGGCGAAGCCGACGAGATCGCGAGCACCGTGCTCTTCCTGGCCTCCGAGGAGGCTTCGTTCATCACCGGCGCCGCGCTCGTCGTCGACGGCGGCCTCACCGCCCATACCGGCCTCCCCCACTTTCGGCGACCGACGCCCTAGCTCCCCGGCACGACGACGATCGTCCCATCGGCACGCCTGGCGTACACTGTGGCGCCGGCGCGAGGTGCCGGCGACAGGAGGTCGCGATGATCGACCCGGCGTTCACGCTCGAGAAGAAGACCGCCATCGTGGTCGGTGCGGCGAACGGAATCGGGCGCGCGACCGCGCTCGCGTTCGCGGCGGCCGGCGCTAGCGTCGCGTGCGCCGACGTCGAGGAGCCGGGCGCCAAGGCCACCGCAGCCGAGATCGAGAAGGGCGGCGCGCAGGCGCTGCCGCTGCATCTCGACGTCACGGACGGCGCCACCTGCCGCGCCGCCGTCGCCGCCACCGTCCAGCGCTTCGGCGGTCTCGACGTGCTGCTCTACGGCGCGGCCGACAGCGATAAGACCGCCACGGTGCTGGAGATGGACGAGGCCGCCTGGGATCGCGTGATCCGGATCAATCTCACGGGCGCATTCGTGATGGTCAAGGCTGCGCTCCCCGCGATGATCGCGCGCGGCGGGGGCAGCGTGATCCTCATCGCGTCCCAGCTCGGCCGGGTCGCCTCGCCCGGGCGTGCGGCATACTGCGCGACCAAGGGCGCCCTGATCCAGCTGGCGAAGGTGCTCGCCGCCGACCACGCGGCGCAGGGCATCCGCGCCAACACGATCTCGCCGGGCGCGATCGAGACCCGACGCATGCTCCGGCGCTGGAAGGACATGGACGAGGCACGGAAGA
>QHSM01000464.1 GCA_003221595.1 Candidatus Rokuibacteriota bacterium
TCGGTCGCCCGACGATCTCGCCCGCGTACGTGAGCCGCGCCTCCTGCATCCGGCCCTCCGCCAGCTGCGCGAGGAAGCGTCCCATGGTCTGGGCGAGCCCGACCCAGGGCGCCTGCTCCTTGTAGGTCTCGGCGTCCACCGCCGGCAGGTTCACGGCGTTCACCACGACGCCACGCAGGAGCGCGTCGGCGACCTGATCGGCGATGGCGAGGGCCACCGCGGTCTGCGCCTCGTCGGTCGCCGCGCCGAGATGCGGCGTGACGACGACCTGCTCGAGCTTGAGCAGCGGGTGGTCGGCCGGGGGCGGCTCCTGCTCGAAGACGTCGAGGGCGGCGCCCGCGATGCGGCCCGACTGGATCGCGCGGGCCAGGGCCAGCTCGTCGACGAGCCCGCCGCGAGCGCAGTTGATGACGCGCGCCCCCGGCTTGAGACGCGCCAGCTCGGCCTCGCCGAGCAGGTGGCGGGTGTCGCCGGTGAGCGGCGTGTGGATCGTGATGAAGTCGGCGCGCGCCAGGAGCTCGTCGAGCTCGACCGACTCCACGCCCAGGCGCTCGGCGGCCTCGCGCGTCAGGTAGGGGTCGAAGGCGATCACGTGCATGCGGAAGGCGGCGGCCCGCCGCGCGACCTCGGAGCCGATCCGGCCGAGGCCCAGGATGCCCAGCACCTTGCCGAACAGCTCCACGCCCTGCAGGCGGCTCTTTTCCCAGCGCCCCGCCTTCAGCGACAGGTCGGCGGCGGGGAGTCGGCGGGCCATCGCGAGCAGAAGCCCCATCGTGTGCTCGGCGACCGCGGTGGTGTTCCCGCCCGGCGTGTTCATGACGATCACGCCCCGCTCGGTCGCGGCGTCCACGTCGATCGAGTCGACGCCCGCGCCGGCCCGGCCGATGACTTCCAGGCGCGAGCCGGCCTCGATGACGGCGCGCGTCACCTTGGTGGCGCTGCGGACGATGAGGCCCTCGTACTCGCCGACGCGCGCGGCCAGGTCACGCTCGCCGAGCGAGCCCACCACCTCGACGTCGAGGCCGTGCTTGCGGAGCGCGTCGACGCCGACCGCCTGCAGACCGTCGGTGACGAGGACCCGCTTCACGACTTCTCGGCGAAGATCTTCTG
The DNA here is from genome assembly GCA_003221595.1 of Candidatus Rokuibacteriota bacterium. Taxonomy (GTDB): domain Bacteria; phylum Methylomirabilota; class Methylomirabilia; order Rokubacteriales; family CSP1-6; genus AR31. The sequence goes on from QHSM01000464.1 coordinate 1,111, forward strand.
CGCGGCGCCGACGCTCGCGCCGAAGTCGACTGGCTGGCCGAGGTCGGCGAGCACCTGCTCGAGCCCCGCCAGTCCGGCGATGACGTCGAACTCGGCGGCGTACCCCATGTGGCCTAGGCGGAAGAGCTTGCCCTTCATCTCCCCCTGCCCGCCCGCGATGGTGATGTTGTGGCTCTGCGAGTACGCGGCGACGATCTTCTCGCTGTCGACGCCTCGGGGCGGCACGACCGCGGTCAGCGCCGGACTGGGAGTCGCCTTGGCGAACAGCTCGAGCCCCAGCGCCTCCACTCCCGCCCGCGTGGCCCGCGCCAGCCGGTCGTGCCGCTTGAACACGTTCGGCAGCCCCTCGGCCTCGAGCAATCTCAGCGCCTCGCGCAGGCCCACCATGAGCGACACGGCAGGCGTGAATCGCACCTCGTTCTTCGCCACGTACTTCAGCTCGTCCGCGAGGTTGAAGTAGAACTTCGGCAGCGTCGCGCTCCGGGTCTTCCGCCAGGCCTTCTCGCTGAGCGCGCAGAACCCGACGCCCGGCGGGAGCATGAGGCCCTTCTGGGAGCCCGACACCACGAGGTCGACGTTCCAGGCGTCCATGGGCAGATCGGCGATCCCGAGGCTCGACACCGCGTCGACGATCAGGATCGCGTCGTGCTGACGGGTGACCGCCGCGTACGCCCGCACGTCGTGCAGCACGCCGGTCGAGGTCTCGCTATGCTGCGCCAGCACGGCCTTCACATCGGGCTGAGCCTTCAGCGCCTCGGCCAGGCGCGCGGCCTCGACCGTGTGCCCGAACGGCGCGCTGAGGTCGACGACCTGGAGCCCGTACGCCCGGGCGAGGTCGAGCCAGCGATCGCCGAACTTCCCGGCGCGCACCACCGCCACCTTGTCGCCCGCCGAGAGCGTGTTGACGACGGCCGCTTCCATCGCGCCGGTCCCCGAGCACGCGAGCGGCACCACCTCGGCGCTCGTCTGGAAGAGGCGCTTGAGCCCGGCGCGCACCTCGACGAAGACGGCGTCGTACTGCGGGGTCCGATGGTGGATGATCGGCCCCGCCATCGCGAGGAGGACCTCGCTGGGAACCGGCGTCGGACCCGGCGCCATCAACTGGTACTTCTTCATGCGGACGGCCTCCCTCGAAGAGTCAGATTCGAATCGATCGTAACACGGCCGTCCGCGGCCGATCGGCCCAGGGCGGTCACGAAGATCGCGTCCTTGCCGGCGGCGTGCGGCGAGAAGAACTGCACAACGTCCGCATCGTAGAAGGTGAGCCCGGAGGCGCCAAACCCCTGTGCGTACGCGGCGAGATAGGCACGGCCACCGGCGAGCCCCGCGTCCAGATTCGCCAGGCGGTAGCCGCGATCGCCGAAGAGGTCGGTCAGCTCGTCGAGCCGCGCCAGAAAGTAGATGACCGCCGCCGCGTCGCCGCCGAGCGGCTGCTCCAGGCAGAGATACGCGGACCGGTTGCGGAAGTCTCCGGCGGCGAGAAGCTCGAGGGCGTGCGTGGTCGGCCGATAGACGTAGGCCCCGGCCGGGACGCCCTCCACCGCGTTGACGACCAGATAGAGGTCGATCAGTCCCGCCGGCACGTCGGCCTCGAGGCCGCGCGTCGCCGCCCACAGGGCGGTCCCGAGCTCCTCTGCCGTGAGCGCAGCGTGCCCGAACCGCCGGGTCGAGCCGCGCCGCTGGATCGTCTCGCCGAGTCCGCGCCCCACCTGCTTGCGCGGCGCCGGGAGCGCCACGACGCGCGCCCCGGCGTCGTTCGCGACCGTCGGGCGATCGCCGCCCATCGCCGCATGCGGCCCGCCCGGCCGCCGCCACGCGCGTACCGCGTCGGCGGTCGGAAGCGACGATGCCGTGTGGATCGCGCGGATGAGCGGATAGTCGACCTCGGAGGACGAGAGCGGGAGGGTCGCGTGCTCCACGGCCTCGAGCGGCACGGCGACCGGCGCGGGCGCGGTGTCGGGCCCGAGCGCGACCAGCTCCAGGGCGGCCTCGCGCGCCGCGTCCACGCCCAGCAGCCGATTCACCTCGGCGTCGACGAATCCGGTCAAGAGGCGCGGCGCGAGCCCGAGTGCACCGGCGACGGCGAGCAGGTTGGCGAGCATCGTGCCGGAGTCCCAGAAGAGGTGCCGGTACGCGCGCGCCTGATACTTCCAGGCGTTTCGCCAGTAGATGCCGGTGAGCAAAACAGTCGCCGCCCGGCGCGCCAGCGAGTCGTCGGCCGCGAACGCCGCGAGCGCTCCGCGCACGTCACCGGGGCGCACGCGGCGAAGCGCGAAGTCGCCGGGACAGAAGTGATAGAGCCCGGCCTCGAGCCCGGAGACCGCGCTCACCACCACGTACACCTCGGTCTGGAAGAGCGCGCCCGTCGACGCGGCGGCGCGAAAGAGCACCTCGCCGCCGCCCGGGTACGTCTTCTTCCTCGTCACGCCCGCGGCATAGTAGAGCACCGCCGTGAGCTCGCCGAGGCCGAGCTTCGGCGCGGCCGGCGCGGGCCCGGCGAGTGCGGCGAGCGCGTCGATCGCCGGCGGATCGATCTCGCGCGGCAGCGGAATCGCCGGAAGATCCGAGTAGACCTTGAACGGGAACGGCTTGATGTCCCACTCGAGCGTGTGGCCGCTCGTGCGCACCGACGCGGGTGAGTGGGCGGTCCGGTCGTGGTACTCGCGCGCCGTCAAAACCGGTACGGCGGACGCACGACGCCGCGCTCGGTGATGATCGCCGCGATGAGCCCCGCGGGCGTGACGTCGAAGGCGGGGTTGAACACCGGCGAGGCGCTCGGCGCGGTCTGCTGCCCACCCACCCGCCGAACTTCCGACGCGTCGCGTTCCTCGATCGGAATCTGGGCGCCCGAGGCGATCGAGGGGTCGATCGTCGAGAACGGCGCCGCGATGTAGAACGGCACGCGGTGGTGGGCGGCGAGCACCGCCAGGGAATAGGTGCCGATCTTGTTGGCGGTGTCGCCGTTGGCGGCGATCCGGTCGGCGCCGGTCACGACCAGGTCGAC
>QHSM01000465.1 GCA_003221595.1 Candidatus Rokuibacteriota bacterium
ACGGACCGAGCACTGCTCGAGCGTCGGATGCGAGGCGGTCCAACGGGAGAGAAGCGGCCGGTCCAGAAGCTCATCATGTTGTGTACGTCGTTGGGCTTCATCGCGCTGCTGGTCGTGCCGGCGCTCGACCACCGCTTCGGCTGGTCCTCGGTGCCGCTCGTCGGCGTTGTGGCCGGCGACGCGCTCGTGGCGGTCGGGTTCTTCGTCATCTGTCTCGTCTATCGGGAAAACACGTTCGCGGCGGCCACGATCCAGGTTGCCGAGAATCAGAAGGTGATCTCGACGGGACCGTACGCGATCGTCCGCCATCCGATGTACGCCGGCGGGTTCCTCTACTTTCTCGGCACGCCGCTGGCGCTCGGCTCGTACTGGGGGTTGGTCGTGATCGCCGCGATGGTGCCATTGCTGATCTGGCGACTCCTCGACGAGGAGCGCTTCCTCTCGAGAAATCTGCCTGGCTATGCCGAATACCGGCAACAGGCCCGGTGTCGTCTCGTGCCATTCGTGTGGTAGTCGACGTACAACCAGTAGGTGGCGATGGCGACGCTCCTCGCGGTTCCGGTTTGACTTGTCCCGCACGCTCTGCCAGGATCGCCGCGAGCTTGACGCACCGATTCGCGCACACCCGCATCCGCGCCTGCCCTCCGGTAACGGGGGCTCCGACACGCACGAAGACCACGAGCTCTTTGGGAGGCTCATCATGATGCGCCGTCGCCTTGCCGCCATTGCCGGAGCCGTGCTTCTCTGCGCGGCTCCCGCGCTCGCCCAGGACAAGCTTCCGCCGCTCCGGACCGGCGTCGACGGCACCTTCGCGCCGCACGCCATGCCCAAGCTGGGCGGCGGCATCGAGGGCTTCCAGATTGACCTCTTCACCGAGGTCGCGCGTCGCATGAAGCGCGAGATCTCGATCGACGCGGTGAGCTTCTCGACCCTGATCCCCGGCATGCAGTCCGGCCGCTACGACTTCATCGCCGCGCCGACGACGGTGACGAAGGAGCGGGCGGAGAACATGCTGTTCACCGCGGGCTACCTGTGGACCGCGTACCAGTTCGGCATCAAGAAGGGCTCGGAGCCGATCAAGGACTGGGCCGACCTCAAGGGCAAGTCGGTCTCCGTCAACAAGGGCACGCCCTACGAGACGCTCTCCAAGGCGAAGGGCGCGGAGCACGGCTTCACGGTCCAGGTCTACGACACCCAGCCGGACGCCACGCAGGCGGTCCTCTCGGGCCGCGCCTACGCGACTCTCGGCGGCAACACCACCATCGTCTACGCCGCGTCAAAAAATCCACAATTCGTGGCCGACCTCGAGCTCAAGGAGACGCGGGCGCACTGGGCGGCGCCGGTACCCAAGAACAACCCGAAGCTCCGCGCCGAGCTCCAGGATGCGCTCGACTGCATGAAGAAGGACGGCACGATCGCCAAGCTTTCCGAGAAGTGGTTCGGCCGGAAGCCGGCGCCCGACGGCCTCGAGGTCGTGATCACGCCGGGCTACGGCCCGCCTGGCATGCCCGGCTACGACCCGACGCCGCACGAGC
>QHSM01000466.1 GCA_003221595.1 Candidatus Rokuibacteriota bacterium
TGCAGTGAAGCTCGTGCGGCGTGGGATCGTAGCCCGGCATGCCGGGCGGGCCGTAGCCCGGCGTGATCACGACCTCCAGGCCGTCCGGCGCCGGCTTGCGGCCGAACCACTTCTCGGAAAGCCGGGCGATCGTGCCGTCCTTCTTCATGCAGTCGAGCGCATCCTGGAGCTGGGCACGGAGCTTCGGGTTGTTCTTGGGTACCGGCGCCGCCCAGTGGGCGCGCGTGTCCAGGAGCTCGAGGTCGGCCACGAACTGCGGGTTCTTCGACGCGGCGTACACGATGGTGGTGTTGCCCCCGAGCGTCGCGTAGGCGCGGCCCGAGAGGACGGCCTGGGTGGCGTCCGGCTGGGTGTCGTAGACCTGCACCGTGAAGCCGTGCTCGACGCCCTTGGCCTTGGACAAGTTCTCGTAGGGCGTGCCCTTGTTGACGGCGACCGACTTCCCCCGGAGGTCCTCCCAGACCTTGATCGGTGCCGAGCCCTTCTTGATGCCGAACTGGTAGGCCGTCCACAGGTAGCCCGCGGTGAACAGCATGTTGTCCGCTCGCTCGATGGTCACCGTCGTCGGCGCGGCGATGAAATCGTAGCGGCCGGACTGCATGCCGGGAATCAAGGTCGAGAAGCTCACCGCGTCGATGATGATCTCGCGCTTCATGCGGCGCGCGACCTCGGTGAACAGGTCGATCTGGAACCCCTCGATACCGCCGCCCAGCTTGGGCATGGCGTGCGGGGCGAAGGTTCCGTCCACGCCGGTCCTGAGCGGTGGAAGTTTCTCCTGGGCGAACGCCGGACCCGCGCAGAGAAGCGCGGCGGCCACGATGGCGGCGAGGCGACGTTGAATCATGATGGGTCTCCTAAGGGAGTCGTGGTCTTCGCGGTGTGCCCCGTGCCGGGGCCGACGAGGATGCGGGCGTGCGCGAATCGTGCGTCAAGCTCTCGCCGATCGTGTCAGAGCACGCGAAACAAGTCAAACCGGAAACGTGAGGTGACGTCGCTGCGCGTCTCTCAGCCGTCTTCACTGTAGTAGGATCGGGCTCAATCTCCGCTGGAGGGACTGCCGATGCGTCTGGCTGGAAAGATCGGGATCGTGACCGCCGCCGCCTCAGGGATGGGACGCGCCGGCGCCCTGCGCTTCGCGCGCGAGGGCGCGCAGGTCGCCGTCGTCGACGTCGACGCCGCCGGAGTGAAGCGCGTGGTCGGCGAGATCACCGCCGAGGGCGGGGTTGCTCACGGCATCGTCGCGGACCTGACGAGGGACGAGGATTCCCGCCGGATCGTGTGGGACACCGTGAGCCGATTCAAGGGCCTCGATTTCGTCTGGAACCACGTCGGCCATCCCGGGCCGGCCGCGGTCGAGGGCATCGACATGAGCGCCTTCAACCTGGCGGTCGACCTGAATCTCAGAACGGTGCTGATCACGACCGAGGCCGCCATTCCCGAGATCCGCGCCCGGGGCGGCGGGAGTCTGCTCTTCACCGCGTCCACCTCCGGGCTCGTGGGGTCCGGCTTCAGCCCCGTCTACTCGATGTGCAAGTTCGGGGTCGTGGGCTTCGTCAAGAGCCTGGCGCTGCGACTCGCGCCCGAGAAGATTCGCGTGAACGCCGTCTGTCCCGGGCCGATCGACACGCCCATGCTCCGGGTGTTCGTCTCCCGGCCCGATCAGAAATCGACGGCCGGCTTGGACCCGGAGGAGCTGGTGCGCAAGCGCGCCCACGGCTCCGTGCCGCTGGGCCGCACCGGCCGGCCCGACGAGATCGCCAACGCGGCGCTGTTCCTTCTCTCCGACGAAGCGTCGTTCGTCACGGGCGTCGCGCTGCCGGTCGACGGCGGCGTGACGGCGGCCTAGTCGTCCTCGAGATTGTCGGGGCCTTTCGTGGGCACCGCCTCGATCGCTCGGGAAAGGGCGTTCGGCGGAATTCCGAGATGGTCGAGCCACGCCTTGCCGTTGCCGACGACCGGGCCGCGGTGCCCGGGAGCCTCGGTCGAGGACGCGCCGCCGATGAACACGTGAATCACCTCGTCGCCGCGCCGCAGGACGACGCGGTCGTCGCGAATCTCCACGATCCGACTGTCTGCGACGACATCTCGGATCGCGTACCCGGCGAGGCTTCCGGTCTGCGCGTCCTCGAGGTACGCGCGCGACTCGCCGGTCGGCATCACGACGATTCCGCGCAAGATCGGGGGCGGGGCCTGGGCCGCGCCAGGCGCTGACAGCGAAAGGAGGAACAGCGGACCGGCGACGATGAGTGCCCACCGCCTCACAACGCCCGCAGCGTAGGCCTGCCCCGGCATCCGGTCAAGCGCAAGATTCGCCTTGACATCGAACAGCCGGCCAGCGATCTTCCCGTGGGAGCCGCCATGCAGGTTGGGCGCTCGGCCGGCGCGACGATGATGTCCCGGGTCAGCGGTCTGCTGCACCTCTGGATGACCCCCAGGACGATCCTTCGGACCCTCCTCGTCATCGGCCTCGTCGGCGTCCTCGCCTTCGCCACGACCCGCGAGATCAGTCGTAGCGCGACACCGGTCGCCGATACGCCGCCCGCTCGACCGGCGCGACCGGCGCTGAGCCCCGTCGAGGAGGCCTTCATTCAGTCCCTGTGGCCGATTCACGGCGAGGTCCAGCGAAGCCTGATGCGGACGAGCTTGGGTCAAATCCTCTACAAAACCAACGACGTGAGCCGGGCGGACCTCGCGACGCGGATGGAGCAGGCCCTGGTGACCTATGGCCGTGCCGAGACGAGCATTCGCGCCCTGGATCCGCCCGCGTCGCTGCGCCGCGATCACGAGATCTATCTCGACGCCGTCCGCCTCCTCCGGGAGTCCGTGGCCGAGGCGATGAAGATGTTCAAGGACGGGCGGGAGGACCATCTGGTCACCGCCTACCCGAAGAGCCAGGAGGCGAGCGACAAGATCAGGGAGGTCGGGGGCAAGT
>QHSM01000523.1 GCA_003221595.1 Candidatus Rokuibacteriota bacterium
TCACGCGCACCAAGCTCGGCCGGGCCATGCAGGCGGTCGCCCAGAACCGGACGCTGGCCTCGGTGCTCGGCATCAACGTGGGGCGCCTGGTGACGATCACGTTCATGCTGAACGCCGCGCTCACCGCGCTGGCCGCCATCCTGATCGCGCCGGTCTACCTGGTGAAGTACGACATCGGCGTCGGCCTCGGGCTCAAGGCGTTCTACGCGGCGATCATCGGCGGCTTCAACCAGATCCGGGGGGCGCTCCTCGGCGGGCTCCTGGTCGGGGTGGTCGAGACGCTGTCGGCCGCCTACATCTCGAGCCACTTCCGTGACGCCTTCGCCCTTGTCATCCTCATCGCGGTGCTGCTGCTCAAGCCCGAGGGCATCTGGGGTGTGAAGGAGGAATGGGCGTAGTGGCGCGCGGCCTTTGGCCCCTCGTGGCGGCCCTCGCGCTGGGCCTGCTCCTGCCGCTGGTTCTCGATCAGTACAAGCTCTACGTGCTGAGCCTGACGCTGGTCTACGTGATCCTGGCCATCGGTCTCAACCTGACCCTCGGCTACGCGGGTCAGATCTCGCTCTGCCACGCGGCCTTCATGGCCTTCGGCTCCTACGCGGTGGCGATCCTCGGCCAGCACGGCGTGCCCTTCGAGGCGGGGCTCGTGCTCGGGGTGGTGCTCGCGTTCGGCTGGGGCCTGGTGCTCGGGTTCCCGGCCCTCCAGGTGAAGCATCACTACCTCGCCATGGTGACGCTCGGCTTCAACATCATCGTCTTCCTGGTGCTGCGGAACTGGGAATCGCTGACGGGCGGATCGTTCGGGATCTCCAGCGTGGCGCGCCCGGCCTGGGGGCCTTTCAGCTTCAAGTCCGACCGCGCCTTCTACTATTACATCCTCGCGTGGGCGGCGATCGTGGTCGCCTCCGCCTACTGGATCCTGCATTCACGCTGGGGGCGGGCGTTCCGCGCCATCCGGGAGAACGAGATGCGGGCCGAGGTGGTCGGGGTCAGCCTGCGTAACTACAAGCTGATGGCCTTCGCCATCGGCGCCGCCTACGCCGGGACGGGCGGGGCCCTGTTCGCGCCGCTCCTGGGCTACATCGACCCCGGCGCCTTCACGCTCGATCGCTCGATCCAGTTCCTGATGATGGTCGTGCTCGGCGGGCTCGGGCGCTTCGAGGGGCCGCTCATCGGCGCCCTCGTCGTCACCGTGCTGCCGGAGGTCCTTCGGGGCTCCGAGGGCCTCTATCTGATCATCTACGCGCTCTCCGTGATCCTCATGATGCTGTTCATGCCGAAGGGGCTCGTGGGCCTCTGGGACCTTGCGTGGCGCTTCTCGAAATCCGCAACCTCACCAAGCGCTTCTTCCGCCTCTCCGCGCTGAGCGGGGTCAGCCTCAGCGTCGAGCCGGGGGAGCTGCTCGGCGTCATCGGCCCCAACGGCTCGGGCAAGACCACGCTCTTCAACTGCGTCACCGGGGTGCTGGCGCCCTCCGGCGGCCACGTGCTCTTTCGCGGCGAGGACATCACCGGCCGGAGCCCCGATATCGTGTACCAGCGGGGGGTCGCCCGGACGTTCCAGCTCATCCAGCTCTTTCCGGAGATGACCGTGCTCGAGAACATGCTGGTCGCCGCGCAGGAAAGGACGGGCACGCTGCTTTCCCGCCTGCTCCGCCGCGAGGAGACCAGGGAGACGGCGCGCGCGCGGGAGCTGCTCGAGTTCCTGGGCATCGCGCGGCTCGAGGACAACCTGGCCTCGAACCTCTCCTACGGCCAGCAGAAGCTCCTCGACTTCGGGATGGCGCTCATGCCCGATCCTCAGCTCATCCTGCTCGACGAGCCGATGGCCGGCGTGAATCCCACGATGATCAAGAACCTGATGGGGCATATCCTCGCGCTGAACGGGCGAGGCTACACGTTCGTGGTCATCGAGCACAACATGGAAGTGGTCATGTCGCTCTGCCGGCGCATCGTGGTGCTGAGCCAGGGTGAGCGCATCGCCGAGGGCACGCCGGCCGAGATCGCCGACAACCCGCTCGTGCTCGACGCGTATTTCGGGAGATGACGGTGGCGCTCCTCGAGGTGCGTGACCTCCACGCCGGCTACGGCAAGCTCGAGATCCTGAAGGGCGTGTCCCTCGACGTGCAGTCCGGCCAGGTGGTCTCGATCATCGGGCCGAACGGCGCGGGAAAGTCGACGGTGTTCAAGACCCTCTTCGGCCTCTTGCCCGCCCGGCAGGGGCGCGTGACCCTCGACGGCGAGGATGTCACGAACCAGCCTCCCGCCAATCTCCTGCGTCGCGGCATGGCGTACGTCCCCCAGGGCCGCAACGTCTTTCCCTTGATGACCGTGGAGGAGAACCTCCGGCTCGGGGCCTACACGCGGCCGCGCTCGGCCGAGCTCGAGGACGAGATCGAGCGGCTCTACGAGACGTTCCCCGTCCTGCGCGAGTCGCGGCGGCGCCGGGCCGGCGATCTCTCCGGCGGCCAGCAGCAGATGCTGGAGATGGCGCGGGCGCTGCTCCTCAAGCCGCGGCTCATCCTGCTCGACGAGCCGACGCTGGGTCTGGCGCCCCTCGTCTTCAAGGAGATCTTCCGCATCGTCGAGAACCTCCGGCGGCTCGGCCAGACGATTCTCATGGTCGAGCAGAACGCCGCCAAGGCGCTGGAGATCTCGGACTACGCCTACGTGCTGGAGCTGGGGCTGAACCGGTACGAGGGCGCCGGCGACGTCATCCGGAACGACGAGCGCGTGCGCCGGCTCTACCTGGGGCGGTGACCGTCGAGGCCCGGCCGCCCGTCGCGCCGACCCTGGCGTAGTGGCGTCGTCTCGCCTATGCTCGACGGGCGATTTCAGAGGCGTGATGGAGTCGACCGCGAACGAGGAGGCGACATGGCGATCATGAACGTCAAAGCGCTCACCTTCGACGTCTTCGGCACGGTGGTTGACTGGCGGTCGAGCCTCATCCGGGAAGGCGAGGCGCTCGGCAAAGCGAAGAGGCTCAGCGTCGACTGGGCCAAGTTCGCCGACGCGTGGCGCGGGCTCTACCAGCCGGCGATGGACGAGGTGCGGAGCGGCCGCCGTCCGTGGACGAAGCTCGACGACCTTCACCGGGAGAGCCTCGACAAGCTCCTGGCTCAGTTCGGGATCAAGGGCTTCACGGAGGCCGAGATCGATCACCTCAATCGTGCCTGGCACCGCCTGGATCCCTGGCCCGACTCGGTCCCCGGGCTCACGCGCCTCAAGCGGAAGTTCGTGCTGGCGACGCTCTCGAACGGCAACGTGGCCCTGATCGTGAACATGGCCAAGTACGGCGGGCTCCCGTGGGATGCGGTCCTCGGTGCCGAAGTGGCGCGCTACTACAAGCCGCAGCCCGAGTGCTACCGGACCACCGCCGCGCTGCTGGGGCTGGCGCCGGGCGAGTGCATGATGGTCGCCGCCCACAACGGCGACCTCGGCCACGCCAGCGAAGTCGGCCTGCGCACGGCGTTCGTGCCGCGGCCGAACGAGCACGGCCCGGGCTCGAACCGCGACGTCACCCCGGCGCGCCAGTGGGACGTCGTCGCGAAGGACTTCCAGGACCTGGCGACGCAGCTGGGCTGCTGAGAGGAGCTCCCCATGGCGAAGATCACGCAGTCGGTCGATCTCGAGACGCGCGGCCGGGTGGCCGTGCTGACCGTCGACAATCCGCCGGTCAACGCGCTCAGCCAGCACGTGCGCAAGGGCCTGCACGACGGGATCCGGCAGGCAACCGCCGATGCGGCCGTGCACGCGATCGTCATCGCGTGCGCGGGGCGTACGTTCATCGCCGGCGCCGACATCACCGAGTTCGGCAAGCCGCCCGCGGAGCCGTCGCTCCACTCGGTGCTGGACCTGATCGAGGGCTCGTCCAAGCCGGTCGTGGCCGCCATCCACGGCACGGCGCTCGGCGGCGGCCTCGAGGTCACGCTCGCGTGTCACTATCGCGTCGGCGTGAAGGCCGCTCGCTTCGGCCTGCCCGAGGTGAAGCTCGGCATCCTGCCCGGCGCCGGCGGCACCCAGCGCCTGCCGCGCGTGGTCGGTGTCGAGAAAGGCCTCTCGATGATGGTCAGCGGCGACCCCATCGGCGCCGACGAGGCGCTCAAGGCCGGCCTCATCGACGCGATCGTGGACGGAGACCTCGCCGCGGCCGGGGTGGCCTTCGCCGAGAAGGTCCTGAACGAGCAGCGTCCGCTCCGGAAGATTCGCGACCTCGACGACAAGCTGGCGGCGGTGCGCGGCAAGCCCGAGGTCTTCGCGAGCTTCCGCAAGTCGATCGCGCGTCAGACGCGCGGGTTCCGCGCGCCGGAGAACATCGTCAAGGCCGTGGAGGCCGCCGTGAGCCTGCCGTTCGAGCAGGGGCTCAAGCGCGAGCGCGAGCTGTTCGTCGAGCTGCTCAATTCATCCGAGTCGAAGGCGCAGCGGTACTTCTTCTTCGCCGAGCGTGAGGCCGCCAAGATCCCGGACGTGCCCGCGGACACGCCGACCAGGGAGATCAAGAAGGCGGCGGTCATCGGCGCCGGCACCATGGGCGGCGGCATCGCGATGAACTTCGCCAACGCCGGCATTCCGGTCACGGTGATCGAGGCGGCGCAGGAGGCGCTCGATCGCGGCCTCGGGACCGTCCGGAAGAACTACGAGGCCACGGCCGCTCGCGGGCGCCTGACCGCCGCGGACGTCGACAAGCG
>QHSM01000524.1 GCA_003221595.1 Candidatus Rokuibacteriota bacterium
CCATTCAGCCATGACCCGCGTAAAAATCTGCGGCATCACCAATCTCGACGACGCCATGCTGGCCGTCGACGCAGGCGCCGACGCCCTCGGGTTCATCTTCGTCGAGGACACACCGCGCTTCGTGACCCCCGAGCAGGTGGCGCCGATCGTGCGGGCCCTGCCCCCGTTCGTCACACCGGTCGGAATCTTCTGGGACCACCCGGCCGGCCACATCAAGGCGGTGGCCGAGGCGTGCGGCCTGCGCGCGCTGCAGTTCCACGGGGACGAGAAGCCGGAGGACCTCGAGGGCTACGCGCTGCCGGTCATCAAGACGATCAAGCTCGCGCCGCCATCCGAGGAGCTCGGCGGACGCCCGCCGTGGACCTCGAGCATCAAGCACCTGGCCTACCGCAAGCACGCGGCGGCCCTCCTGCTCGACAGCGCGGCGCGCTGGAGCGAGGGTGAGCCCCGCCCGCCGATCGAATGGACGATCGCGCGCGACCTGGCGAGCCAGCGCTGGCGCATCATCCTCGCGGCCGGCCTCACCCCGGAGAACGTGGCGCGCGCCGTGGCGACCGTGCGCCCGTACGGCGTCGACGTGAACTCGGGCGTCGAGGCGCAGCCGGGCCGCAAGGACCCGGACAAGGTCTGGCGGTTCGTCGCCGAGGCGAAGGGCGTCCGGTGAAGCCGAAGCTTCCGGACGCGCGGGGTCACTTCGGTCGTTTCGGCGGGCGCTTCGTGCCGGAGACGCTCATGGCGCCGCTGATCGAGCTCGAGCGGGCGTGGAGCGCGGCGAAGCGTGACCGGCCGTTCCAGCAGCGCCTCGCGGGACTGCTGCGCGACTACGCCGGCCGCCCGACGCCGCTCTACCACGCGGCGCGGCTCAGCGAGCAGTGCGGAGGCGCGCGGATCTATCTCAAGCGCGAGGATCTCTGTCACACCGGCGCGCACAAGATCAACAACGTGCTCGGCCAGGCCCTCCTGGCGGCGCGGATGAAGAAGGGGCGCCTGATCGCCGAGACGGGCGCGGGTCAGCACGGCGTGGCCACCGCCACCGCGGCGGCCCTTCTCGGTCTCGAGTGCGACGTGTACATGGGCGCCGAGGACGTCGAGCGCCAGGCGCTCAACGTCTTCCGCATGCGCCTGCTCGGCGCGCGCGTCATCTCCGTCGAGTCCGGCAGCCGGACGCTCAAGGACGCGATCAACGAGGCGCTGCGCGACTGGGTGACCAACGTGCGGACGACCTACTATCTCCTCGGCTCGGCGCTCGGCCCGCACCCCTATCCGATGATGGTGCGCGACCTCCACGCCGTGATCGGACAGGAGACGCGACGCCAGACCCGCGGCGTGCTGCGCCGGCTTCCCGACGTCCTGGTGGCGTGCGTCGGCGGCGGATCGAACGCGATCGGGCTCTTCCATCCGTTCATCGGCGACCGCCGGGTGCGGATCATCGGCGTCGAGCCCGGCGGCGAGGGGATCGCGACCGGCCGCCACGGCGCCTCGATGAGCGCCGGCGCGGTCGGGGTGCTTCACGGGTGCATGAGCTACCTGCTCCAGAGCGACGACGGCCAGATCGCCACGGCGCACTCGATCTCGGCCGGGCTCGACTATCCGGGCGTCGGGCCCGAGCACGCGTACTACCGCGACGCGGGTCGATTCGAGTTCGTCTCGATCACCGACGCGGAGGCGCTCGAGGGATTCGAGGCGCTGACGCGCCTGGAGGGCATCATGCCGGCGCTGGAGTCGGCGCACGCGGTGGCGTACGCGATGCGACTGGCCAAGACGCTGCCGCGGTCGAAGGCGATCGTCGTGGGCCTCTCGGGTCGCGGCGACAAGGACGTCCACGTGGTGGCCAAGGCCCTGGGGAAGGCGATCGGATGACGTCGCGCCTGGACGCGACCTTCGCCCGGCTCCGCGACCGCGGCGAGCGCGCGCTGGTGCCGTACTTCACCGCCGGCGACCCGTCGCTCGCCGACACGCGCCGGCTCGTGGTCGAGGCGGCGCGCCGGGGCGCCGACGTCATCGAGCTGGGCGTGCCGTTCTCGGATCCGCTCGCCGACGGCCCGGTGATCCAGCGCGCGGCCATGCGCGCCCTCGCGGCCGGCACCACGCTGCCGCGTCTGCTCGAGACGGTGGCGGCGCTGCGGGCCGAGGTGAGCGTCCCGCTCGTGCTGCTCACGTACTACAACCCGGTGCTCGCGTTCGGCCTCGCGGCGTTCGCGCGGGCGGCGGTGCGCGCAGGCGTCGACGGCGTGATCGTGGCCGATCTGCCCCCCGAGGAGGCCGATCCGCTCGCGCGCGAGGCCGAGGCCGCCGGCCTCGACCTGATCCACCTGGTGGCGCCGACCTCGACGCCCGAGCGCGTGCGACTCATCGCGCGCCGGAGCCATGGGTTCATCTACGTCGTGGCGCTGACCGGTGTGACCGGCGAGCGCCAGGAGCTGCCGCCCGACCTCGCCGCCCAGATCCGCACGCTCCGCCGCGTGACGACCAAGCCGGTCTGCGTCGGGTTCGGGATCAGCACGCCCGCTCAGGTCGCCGCGGTCGGCGGTCTGGCCGACGGCGCGGTCGTCGGGTCGGCGATCGTGCGCCTGGTCGAGGAGCGCGCGGGCTCGCCGTCGCTCGTCGACGACGTGGGAGCGTTCATCGCTGAGCTGAAGGCGCCTTTGCGAAAGGGGGCATAGGCTTATGGCCTGGTTCAGACGCAAGGCCGAAGAGCAAGCCGCCAAGGCGAGCAAGGTCGTCATCGCCGAGGGCCTCTGGATCAAGTGTGACTCGTGCAAGGAGATCATGTACCGCGCCGAGGTCGAGCGCGCCGGGCGCGTGTGCCCGAAGTGCCACTATCCCTTCCGGATCTCCGCCCGCGAGCGCCTCGGCCAGCTGGCCGATCCGGGCTCGTTCGAGGAGCGCGAGACGAGCCTCTCGACGGCCGACCCGCTCGG
Organism: Candidatus Rokuibacteriota bacterium; assembly: GCA_003221595.1. Classification (GTDB taxonomy): domain Bacteria; phylum Methylomirabilota; class Methylomirabilia; order Rokubacteriales; family CSP1-6; genus AR31. The sequence goes on from QHSM01000524.1 coordinate 2,922, forward strand.
CTTCAAGGACACCAAGAAGTACCGCGAGCGCGTTCGGACCGCCGCCCAGAAGACCGCGAGCGACGAGGCGGTCATCTGCGGCATCGCGTCGATCGGCGGGCAGTCGGCGGTCCTGGCCGTCTTCGAGTTCGCCTTTCTCGGCGGCAGCATGGGCTCGGTCGTCGGCGAAAAGCTCACGCGGGCGATCGAGCTCGCGATCGACAAGCACCTGCCGGTCGTCATCGTCTCGGCGTCCGGCGGCGCGCGGATGCAAGAGGGCATCCTCTCGCTGATGCAGATGGCCAAGACCTCGGCCGCCCTCGAGCGGCTCGGCGCCAGCGGCCTGCCGTACGTCTCCATCCTTACCGATCCCACCACCGGCGGCGTCACGGCGAGCTTCGCGATGCTCGGCGACGTCATTCTTGCCGAGCCGCGCGCGCTGATCGGGTTCGCCGGACCGCGGGTCATCGCCGAGACGATTCGCCAGCCGCTTCCCGAGGGCTTCCAGCGGTCGGAATTCTTGCTCGCGCACGGCCAGCTCGACCTGATCGTCGAGCGGCGCGACCTCAAGGACACGCTCCGCCGCATTCTCGCGTTCTTCGCCGATCAGCCGCCCCGATCGGGGTAGGTTTCCCGTGACGTACGCCGAGGCGGTGGCCCGGCTCCTCGCCCTCCGGGGCGGCGAGCACGCGGGCATGCGCCCCGGGCTCGAGCGCATCGAGGCCTTGCTCGACGCGCTGGGCCGTCCCGAGCAGCGATACCGGCTGGTGCAGGTGGGCGGCACCAACGGGAAGGGCTCGGTGGCGGCGATGCTCGCCTCCATCCTCGGATCGGCGGGCCACCGGGTGGGCCTCTACACCTCGCCGCACCTGGTCTCGTTCCGCGAGCGCATCCGCGTCAACGGCGCGGCGATACCCGAGGACAGTGTGGTCGACGGCGTGGACGCCCTCGGCACGCTGGTGGCGCGGCTCGACGCGACGATGTTCGAGGCGACGACCGCGCTCGCCCTCGACCACTTCGCGCGCGAAGCCGTCGACGTGGCGGTGCTCGAGGTCGGCCTCGGCGGTCGCCTCGACGCGACGACCGTGGGCTCGCCGGAGGTCGCCGTCATCGCGCGCGTCGATCTCGACCATCAGGCCGTGCTGGGCTCGACGCTCGGCGAGATCGCCGCCGAGAAGGCGGCGATCATCCGCGGCGGCGTGGCGTTCTCCGCCGCCCAGGCCCCGGAGGCCGCGCGCGTCATCGCCGACCGCGCGGCGGCGGTCAGTGCGCCGCTGCTCGTGGAAGGCCGGGATCTGACGGTGAGGGTGGAGTGGCGCGGACCCGACGGTCAGCGGCTCACCTGCACGGGCCCGCGCTGGTCCCTGGCCGGTCTCGAGATCGGCATGCCCGGAGCCTTCCAGCCGTCCAACGCGCTCCTCGCGGTCGGCGCCGGGCGTGAGCTCGGTGCGCCCGAAGCCGCGATCCGCGCGGGACTCGCGCGTGCGTGGTGGCCGGGACGCTTTCAAGTGTTCCGGCACAAGCGAGGGTTCCTCGTGCTCGACGGTGCCCACAATCCGGCCGGCGCCCGGGCGCTGGCGGCCTCTCTGCGCGAGGTCTTC
>QHSM01000525.1 GCA_003221595.1 Candidatus Rokuibacteriota bacterium
GGATGGCTCGGCTCGCGTCCGACACGGCGAATCGTGACTTGTCGGTCACGACGACGATGGCCAGCGGCGCCTGGGCGACGTAGGGCCCGCTCGACGCCAGGGCCCCGAGGCTCCGCAGCGTCTCGCCGTCGCCAACGACGATGAACTGCCAGGGCTGCCGGTTCATCCCGCTCCCGGTGAGACGCCCCGCCTCGAGGATCCGGCGGACCACCGCATCGGGCACAGGCTTCGCCTGATAGCTGCGCACGGCCAGGAGCGTGCGCAGGGCCGCGAAGGCGTCCATCGGGCCGGTCGGGCCCTCTAGAGCTTCGCGACGGCCGCCTTGGCGACGTCCTCGTCCTGCTGGGAAGTTCCGCCGCCGACGCCGCAGGCGCCCTCGACCACGCCGTTCCGGAGGATCGGCACGGCGCCCATGCTCGGGATCATGTGACCGCCCTCGGCCGTGGCGATGCCCTGGATGATCGGGCTGCCGGCGCGCTCCTGCAATTCACCGCTGGCCCGCCCGAACGCGGCCGAGGCGATGGCCTTGCCCTGCGAGCCGTAGACGCTGCCCCAGATGGCGCCGTCCATGCGGTTGAACGCCATCAGGCGGCCGCCGGCGTCGCACACCGCGGCGCTCACCTTGATGTTCATCTCCTGGGCCTTGGTCACGGCCGCCTGCACGATACGGTTGGCTTCGGCAAGTGTCAGAGCCATTGTCGTTCTCCTATTCGGCGGTCGTGCCGCCGTCGATGACCAGCTCGCTGCCCGTCATGTACGACGATTCATCGGAGGCGAGGTATATCACGCCGTACGCGACTTCCTCGGCCGTTCCCACGCGCCCCATCGGCAGCCGCCGCAGGCGCTGCTCCCACGCAGCCTTGTTCTCGAGCGAGTCCTTGATCATGTCGGTCGCGATCGGCCCGGGATGCACCGAGTTGGAACGGATCTTGTCCTTGGCGTGCTGGATCGCCGTCGACTTGGTGAAGATGCGCACCGCACCCTTCGTCGCGCTATAGGCCGCGGTGTTCTGGGGGCTTCCAACCAGCCCGGCCACGGAGGAGATGTTGATGATCGACCCGCCGCCGGCCCGGCGCATTGCCGGGATGGCGGCCTTCGTGCCCAGGAACACGCCTTTGACGTTGACCGCCATGATGCGGTCCCAGTCTTCGACGGCGGTCTCCTCGATCTTCGCGCGGAACAGGATGCCCGCGTTGTTGACGAGCACGTTCAGCTTGCCGTACGCCTGCACGGCCGTGGCGACAGCTGCGCGCCAGTCGTCCTCGCGAGTCACGTCGAGGTGAACGTAGGTCGCCTTGCCTCCGTTGGCTCTGATCTCCGCCTCGACCTTCTTGCCCTCGTCGTCCAGGACGTCGCCCAGCACGACCGCGGCGCCCTCGCGGACGAACATGCGCCCCTCGGTCGCCCCCTGGCCACGGGCTCCTCCGCTGATCAGCGCGACCTTGCCGTCCAGTCGTCCCATTGTCTTCTCCTATTGCGGGTTTGTCCGCAGCCAGTCGATGTACGCCGCGACGCCCGTCTCGATCGAATGCTCGGCCCGGTAGCCCACCTCGGCCGCGCGCCCGAGATCGGTCGCCGGATTGGTCGAGGCCCCCGGCGTCTTTCCCGGCTTGAGGGCGGAGCAGCGGGCGCCAGGCGCCGCCCTCAGCACCGCCTCGAACGCGTCGCGGTTCGAGGTGGCGCGGCCCGAGGCGATGTTGTAGACACGGTGCGCCAGCTTCTCCGCCATGTGCACCTGCTGGATGCCGCGGGCCACGTCCTTCACGTACGTCCAGTCGCCCTGGTCGTCCTCGAAGATCTTGCCGTCGGGCCGGTCGCTGAAATCGGCCTCGGCGTTTCGCGCGGCGCCGTGGCACATGCGGCTGATCGGGTTGTGAGACCTGGGTCGGCGAGCCCACCGGCAGGGGCGCGTCCTCGCGAAAGGGCCCGGCCGGGATGCCGCCGTACACGGCGACCGAGCTGCCGAGGGACACGCGGCGCAGACCGAAGGTGCGCGCGGCCTCGAGGACGTTCTGCAGACCGGCGGTGTAGAGGTGATAGTCGGCCTGGGTGGAGAGGCTGCGGGCCGGCGGCGCCATCAGATTCACGATGCTCTCGATCCGGTGGCGGCGGACCACCTCGAACACCTCGTAGGGACTGGTCACGTCCATCTGCGCCACCTGGACGCGCGAGCCGACCTCACTCTTGAGGACGTCGGGGATCCGGCGCGCGCTGTGCTGCGAGATGACGACCGGCTTGCCGACCTCGAGGAACCGCAGCGTGGTGTTGAGCCCGATGAAGCCCATGCCACCGACGATCAGGATCATGGTGCCCTCCGCGTCTGGTGCTAGGACGTGTATCACCAGCCGGGAGCGATGACAACGGGGTTCAGCGGAGAGGGGCGGGGACCTTCGCGGTGACCTCTCGGATGGCCCGGGTGAGGGCGTCGAGCGTGACGGGCTTGCTGACGATGGTGCCGACACCCGGCGGGTGATCGCCCTTGGCGTCCATCAGGTCGCCGAAGCCGGTCAGCATGATGACGGGCGTGGCCGGCCTCGACCGCGCGACCTGCGCCGCCACCTGATCGCCGCCCATCTCGGGCATGGCGCGATCGGTCACGACCAGGTCGAAGCGCCCGGCCGCGAACCGCTCGAGCCCTTCGCGGCCGTTGGCGGCGGTCTCGACCGTGTGACCCTGGGTCTCGAGCTGGGCGACCACGGATTTCCTCACGAGCGGGTCGTCGTCCACCAGGAGAACGCGCAACGGCCGCGTCGGCGCCGGCGACTCGACGGGCGTGCTGAAGGTCGCTACCTTGTCCCGGCCGGGCAGCCGTACGGCGAACGCGCTGCCCCGGCCCGGCTCGCTCGCGATCGTCAACGTGCCGCCGTGGCGCTCGATCGTGCGGTGCACCAGCGACAGCCCGAGGCCGGTGCCGTGCTTGCCCTTCGTGGAGAAGAACGGCTCCAGGCAACGTTGCCGCACATCTTCCGTCATGCCGGTGCCGGTGTCGGCGACCTCGAGCAGCACGTCGTGGTTCTCGGCGCGAGCGCGCACCGTGATGGTGCCGCCCTCGGGCATGGCATCGACGGCGTTGAAGATGAGGTTGGCGAGCATCTCCCGGATCGCCGGCGCGTCTCCCGTGACGAGCGGCACCTTGGCCACGCGCGTATCGACGCGGATCGCAATCCCCTGGCCGAGGGCCTGGTTCTTCCAGCGCGGCTGCGTCAGAGCCACCACCTCGTCGATGCAGCGACCGAGATCCACCGCGCCGTCCAAGGCGGTCTCGTTCCGCTCGCGATAGAGCTCGCGCAGGCGTTTGATCACCGAGGCGGCGTCGAGGGCCGCGATGGTGATGAGCTCCGCGTAGGCCTGCGTCGTCTCCCGCGGCAGATCGGGCGTGCGCATCAAAAGCTCGGCGAAGCCCACGATCGGGGAGAGCGAGTTGTTGAAGTCGTGAGCGATGCCGCTGGCCATCTGGCCCATGGCGCGGAGCCGTTCCTGCTGGAGCATCTGCTGTTGCGTCGCCTTCAGCTGGACGAGGGTTTCCTCGAGCATCCGATGGCTTTGCTGCAGGGCCGCCTCGGAGTGGTGGCGCGCGGTGATGTCCTTGAAGCTCACGACCACACCCGTCAACTGGTCGCGCTCGATCATCGGCGTGCTCACGTAGTCGACCGGAAGGTAGGCGCCGTCCACGCGGGCGAAGATCTGGTCGCTCGCCTGATGGGCCTTGCGGTCTTTGAGCGGAGCCAGGATCGGCGAGTCCTCGTCGAGCAGTCGCGTGCCGTCGGCGGCGAGGTGATGCACGATCTGGGCGATCCGCTTGCCGATGGCCGCCCGCGCGTCGATTCCCAGGATGGCGGCGGCGGCCGGATTGATGAAGACGATCCGCCTCTCGGTATCGATTCCGAAGATGCCTTCGCCGGCGGCTTCCAGGATGAGCGCGGTCTGCGCGTACGCGCGCTCGTTGAAGCGCCAGGCGATGACGCTGCCCACGCACGACCAGAGCACGAACAGCGCGTGGATGCCGGCCCAGGTCCACGGCGCGTTGATCGCGGCCTCGTGGTTGTACACGGACTGGGGCCAGAGCACGCCGACGACGCCGTGGTGGACCGCGACGAAGGCGACGGCCAGGAGGTACGGGATCCAGTCCTGGCAGAGAGCCAGGAACGCGAGCATGACGAAGAAGTGGAAGTGGAATTCGATGTAGCCGCCGGATAGATGCACGAGGATCGCCGACGAGCTCATCAGGCCGAAGCCCACCAGGGTGGCCTGCACCGTGCGGCCGACCCGGCGCCAGCAGGCGAAGGCCCCGAAGGACGCCACCACGAGTCCCTCGCCGACGATGTGCAGCATGCTGTCGTCGTCGAAGAAGGCCCAGAGGGAAAGCTCCCAGTGCTTTCCGAGAAACGGCGCGGCCAGGGCGATGGCCACGGCGTGGAAGAAGGTGAGCCCGGCCAGGAAGCGATGGCGCGAGCGCCACACACTCTCGGGGAGGGATCCGCCCGATGGAACCTGGGACCAGAGGCGTTTCATCATGGTCGGGATGGGGGATCGAAGAGCCATGGCCAAATAAGCAAGGACGATGCCGCGCCACCGGAGCGAAGATCCGCGGGCTTATCTCGAACGTGGCGCTCAGCCGCAACGTGGCGAGTCATTTCTGTCCGCGCCCCTGGCACGAGCCTGGACAGCCGGCGCCGGGACGAGTTTCCAGAAAGAGCGCGGCGTTGCTGTATATGCTTGGGGTGCCTGGAAGGAGGGGCGTCATGCGCGACGGCATGTACATCGTGGACGGCGACGGTCACGTCATGGATTTTCCGCACCGCTGCTACCAGAAATATCTTCCCGAGCAGTACCGCCGGCGGATCGCCTTCTTCCCGGGCGCCCAGTGGGACCGCCGCCAGGCCCCCAACGGCGACCTGGGCCGCGACCCCAACACGCCGCAGGAGATGATGGCCGACATGGCGCAGGAGGGCATCGACCTCGCGTTTCTCTATCCCACGTCGGCCCTCCGGATCGGCGAGATCCGCGAGGCCGAGTACCAGACGGCGCTCTGCCGCGCCTACAACGACTTCCTGTCCGACTGGTGCAAGGCCGATCCCACGCGTCTCAAGGGCGTGGCCATCGTGCCGTATCTCGACCCCACCGAGGCCGCGCGCGAGCTCGATCGCGCCGTCTCGCGGCTCGGCCTGGTGGGCCTGATGTTCCCGACGTTCATTCCCGGGCGGAACGTCGCCGATCCGTTCTTCTGGCCGATCTACGCCGAGGCCGAGCGCCTCGGCGTGCCGGTGGGCATGCACGCCTCCGGCAGCGAGACCGGCGACCCCTATCGCTTCAGCAACTTCCTGGCCGTGCACACCTGGACGCACGCGCCCGAGCAGATGATCTCCGTGATCAGCTCGGTCTACGGCGGTCTCTTCGAGAAGTTCCAGCGGCTGCGGATCGGCTTCATGGAATCCGGCGCCGGGTGGGTGCCGTTCTTCATGGAGCACATGGACGGCGAGTTCGAGAAGCGCCCGTGGGACGCGCCGCTCTGCAAGGCCAAGCCCAGCGAGTACCTGACGTGCGGGCGCGCGTATTTCTCGTGCGAGCCCGAGGAGAAGACGATCCCCTACGTGGTCGGCTGGGTCGGCGAGGACAACATTCTCTACGCCTCGGACTATCCCCACTGGGACTCGGAGTGGCCCCACACGGTCGACGAGCTCCTGAAGCGCAACGACATGGAGCCGCGCGTGAAGGCAAAAATTCTCGGGCAGAACGCGCTCCGGTTCTACGATCTGAAGGCAGGAGGCTCTCGATGACCCGCTCCGCCGCGACGGCCGCCGAAACCGAGTTTCACGAGCGTATGCACGCCGCCCACATGTACGGCCTGTGGGAGCTGGCGAGCCAGATGACGCGCCACCCCGAGCCGCAGGCGATCCCGTACATGTGGAAGGCGGCGGTGCTCGAGGCGATGGTGCGCGAGGCCGGCGAGGCGGTGCCCGTCGGCGAGGAACGGAGAGCCCTCCAGCTCTTCAACCCCGGACTCGACGGCAAGTGGGCGACGACGAACACGATGATCGCCGCGGTCCAGATCCTCCTGCCGGGCGAGGTCGCGCGCGCTCACCGCCACACGCCGACGGCGATCCGCTTCATCATGGAGGGCACGGGCGCCTACACCGCCGTCGACGGCGAGCGCGTCTACATGGCGCCGGGCGACCTCATCCTGACGCCGAGCTGGGCGTGGCACGACCACGGCAACGAGACCGACAAGCTGGTGGTCTGGATGGACGGCCTGGACATTCCGCTGGTCCAGGCGCTGAACGCGATGTTCTTCCAGTTCTACTCGGAGCGGCAGGTGCCGCTGACCAAGCCGACCAACGCGTCGGTTCATCTGCACGGCCACGCGAGCCTCACGCCGACCTGGGTGAAGGAGCGGCCGCAGTCCTCCCCGCTGCTGCTCTATTCGTGGGACAAGACGTACCAGTCGCTGGGGACGCTTCGCGACGCCGCGGGCGACGAGTGGGACGATCTCGCCCTCGAGTACACGCATCCGCAGACCGGCCGGGCCTTGCTGCCGACGATGGCGTGCTGGGTCCAGATGATCCGCCCGGGCAAGCGGCTCAAGGCTCATCGCCACACCGGCAGCGCGGTGTACTACGCGGTGCAGGGGAGCGGTGAGACCATCATCGACGGTCGCCGCTTCGTGTGGGAGCGCGGCGACATCATCACGCTGCCGTCCTGGGCGCTACACGAGCACGCGAATCGCTCCACGCACGACGCGGCCATCCTCTTCTCGATCCAGGACCGGCCGGTGCTGGAATCGCTCGGCCTGTACCGGGAGGAAGCCTATTCCGACAACGGCGGTTACCAGACGGTGACCGCGACTTTCAAGGCGTAGTGGAGGAGACCCCGGGATGGCTGTCACCAAGATCGATCACATCGAGCTGATCGTGAGTCGCTTCGAGGAGTACGTGGCCCTCTTTCGCGCGCTCGGCTTCCAGGAGCGCCTGCGGACCAA
>QHSM01000526.1 GCA_003221595.1 Candidatus Rokuibacteriota bacterium
ACCGCATGACGATTCTCGCCGCGGGAACCGACGGCACCGATGGCCCGACCGATGCCGCCGGAGCGATCGTCGACGCGGGGAGCGTCGGGCGGGGCGCCGCCGCCGGAGCTGATGCTCGACAGGCCCTGAGGGACAACGACGCCTATCGGTTTCTCGGGGCGAGCGGCGATCTGCTCGTCTCGGGTCCCACCAGGACGAACCTGCTCGACCTCTACGTCGTCCTGCGTTCATAAATGATCGCCGAACCCGTTCTCTTTCGGGACCTCGCGTACGTCTTCCTGGCCGCGGTGGTGGGCGGAGCGCTTGCCCGGCTCGCGCGCCAGCCGCTGATCCTGGGCTATGTCCTGGGCGGGCTCCTCGTGAGCCCGTTGACGCCGGGGCCGTCGGTCTCGGACGTTCCCACGTTCGAGCGCTTCGCGGAGATCGGGGTCGTCCTCCTGATGTTCTCGCTCGGGATCGAGTTCTCGCTCAAGGACCTCATGGGCGTGAAGTGGATCGCGGTGATCGGCGGACCGCTCGGCATGATCCTCTCCATCGGGCTGGGGCTGGCCGCCGCCACCGTGCTCGGCTGGAGCTCGTTGCAGGGTGCGGTCGTCGGCATGGTCGTGTCCGTCGCCAGCACGATGGTGCTGGCCCGGCTGCTGCTCGACCGCGGCGAGCTGCACACGCGTCACGGCCGGATCATGATCGGAATCTCGCTCGTCGAGGATCTCGCCGTGGTCGTCCTGATCATCCTGATGCCGGCCCATGCCCCCGATCCTGGCCCGCGTCGCGCGGACACGAAGCGACGAGCTCTTTCTGCTCGTGGCGCTCGCCATCGGCCTCGGCGCGGCCGCGTTGACGCAGGCGGCCGGTCTGTCGCTCGCGCTGGGCGCGTTCCTGGCGGGGCTCCTCATCAACGAGTCGGACTACGCCCACGAGATGCTCGCGCGGCTCCTGTCGCTGCGCGACGCGTTCGTGGCGCTCTTTTTCGTGACGGTCGGCGTGCTCATCGACCCGCGCGTGATCGCGACGAACCTCGGGCTGCTCGCCGTGCTCGTCGGGATCATCGTCATCGGCAACTGGGCGATCTGGACGACGATCATCCTGGTCTTCCGCCAGCCGCTCTCGACGGCGCTCCTGGTCGGCGTGGGCCTCACGCAGATCGGCGAGTTCTCGTTCGTCCTGGTCCAGGTGGCGCGCCAGGCCGGTCACGTGGGCCTGGACGTATACAACGCGACGCTCGCCGCTTCGCTGGTGACGATCCTGGTCAACGCCGCCCTCGTCAAGATCGTGCCGGGCTGGATCGGACCCGGACGGCTCGATGGCGCGACCATGACCTGGGGTCTCCGCTCGGCGCAGGCGCTGGACGGCCACGTCGTCCTCTGCGGATTCGGCCGGGTCGGAAGCGCCATAGGCGAGGCGCTGGAGACGTTCGGCGTGCCGTACGTCGCCATCGAGACCGATCCCGACATCGTCAAGAGCCTGCGGGCGCGCAACGTGCCCGCGGTGTTCGGCGACTCCGCGCAGCGAGTCATTCTCGCCGCCGCCCAGGCCGACCGCGCCGCGCTGGTCATCCTGGCGATCCCCGAGAGCGACCGCGCGCGCCTGGCGGTGAGCCGCGTCCGCGCGCTGAATCCCGACGCCCCGATCCTGGCGCGCGTCCTCGACGTCGAGTGGCGAGCGCGTCTCATGGAGGCCGGCGCCGCCGAGGTGATCCAGCCCGAGCAGGAGGCGGCCTCGACCCTCATCCGCCACGCCCTGGAGCGGCTCGCGTTGCCCCGAGACCGGGTGCTGGCCTATCTCAGTCGTTTTCGCACCGCGATGGAGCACGCCGAGGCTGCCGCGGCCGACGCCGGAACCGGGCTTCCGCTGATCCGCGAGGTCCGTCTGAACGGCGGCAGCTCCGTCGGCCGGCCCCTGGGCGAGACGCGGATGCGCGAGCGGTTCGGTGTCACCCTGGTCGGCGTCACGCGGCAGAGCGGCGAGGTCGTGCTCCAGCCGACCGCCGAGACGGTCCTGAAGGTCGGCGACCGGCTGCGCCTCTTCGGGCTGCCGCGGCAGATCGACGCGATGCTCGCCGCGACCGACCTGCTCATCGAATGAGCGAAGTGCTCTAAGGGGCTGATAAAGCGTCCGCAGCTCTCCGTCACGCACACGGTTATCCACGTGTCCGTCACAAGGACGGTGGGTAAACGTTGCACAGGGGGCGGGCAAAAAACTCTCGCCGCGATGCCGTGATATTCTTCTTGCCGCGATGTCGCGCGTGAATCTCGTCGGACTCTTGCCCGCCGAGCTCGAGGACCTCGCCGTCGGGCTCGGCGCCTCGCGCTACCGCGGTCGGCAGCTCGCGACGTGGATCTTTCGCAAGTCCGTCTTCGACCTCGAGGCGATGACCGACTTGCCGAAGGACTTCCGCGCGGCGCTCGCCGAGCGCGCGGTCGTGGAGGTTCTCGAGCCCGAGCGATTGACCCCGTCGCAGGACGGCAGCCAGAAGCTGGTCTTCGCGCTCCACGGCGGAAGCCGGATCAGCTCGGTGCTGATGCCCGACGACGACCGGATGACGCTGTGCGTGTCCACGCAGGCGGGCTGCGGCTTCGCGTGCGCGTTCTGCCTGACCGGCGTGATGGGGCTCGAGCGCAACCTGACCGCGGCGGAGATCGTCGGGCAGGTGCTGGCCGCGAACCGCCTGCTCGAAGGGGAAGGCCGGCGCGCCACCCACATCGTCTTCATGGGGATGGGCGAGCCGCTCGCGAACTACGCGGCGCTGGTCAAGTCGCTCCGGATCCTCACCGACGCGAAGCTCGGTGTCGCCTACTCGCCGCGCCGGCTCACCGTGTCGACGGTCGGCCTCGTCCCCGGCATCGAGAAGCTCGGGCGGGAGGACCTGAAGGTGAACCTGGCGATCTCGCTGCACGCGACCACCGACGACGTGCGATCGCGGCTCATGCCGGTGAACCGGTCGTTCGACCTCGCCGCGCTCATGGCCGCCGTGGGCCGCTACCCGCTGGCGTCCCGGCAGCGGGTGTTCTTCGAGTACGTCATGCTCGAGGACGTCAACGACACGGCCGACGACGCTCGCCGCCTCGCGCGCCTGCTCCGCGGCCTGAAGGCCAAGGTGAACCTGATCCCGTTCAACGACTGGGAGGGCGCCAAGTTCCGCCGCCCGCCGCTCGCCCGGATCCTCAGCTTCCAGTCGGTCCTGCTCGACGCCGGGATCACGACCACGGTCCGGTGGAGCAAGGGCGAGGACATCGGCGCCGCGTGCGGTCAGCTCCGGGAGTCGCCGGCGCTGGCGAGCGTGAGCGAGAGCGGCTGAGTTGACGGCGGCACGCACCGTCTCGTTCGCGACCCTGGGGTGCCGGCTCAACCAGGTCGACACCCGCGTGCTCCAGACCATGCTCGAGGCGCGCGGCTTCAGGACCGTCGACTTCGACGAGCCCGCCGACGTGGTCGTCGTCAACACCTGCACCGTCACGGCGCGCGCCGAGTTCTCGGACCGGCAGATGATCCGCCGCGCGGCGCGGGTGAGCCCGGGCGCCACCCTGGTGGTGACCGGATGCTGGGCCCAGACGAGCCCGGACGAGGTCGCCGCCCTTTCCGGGGTCGACCTCGTCGTCGGCAACGGCGACAAGGATCGTCTGCCTGATCTTCTCGAGCAGGTCGGCGCGGCCCGGACGCACGTCTCCGACATCGCGCGGGCGAAGATGAGCGAAACGGCGCCCCTCGCCCGATGGCACGGCCGCTCGCGCGCGTTTCTCAAGATTCAGGACGGCTGCCAGCACCGGTGCGCGTTCTGCGTGGTCCCGCTGGCGCGGGGCGCCAGCCGGAGCCTCGCCCCGAAGGTCGTCCTCGACCAGGCGCAGCTTCTCGTCGAGGCCGGACACCTCGAGATCGTGCTGACCGGCGTCGACCTCGGCCACTACGGCGCGGACCTCGTGCCCCGCACGACCCTCGCGGCCCTGCTGCGCTCGCTCGTCGAGATTCCCGGGCTCCGCTGGGTACGACTGTCCTCGCTGCTCCCGGCGTACTTCACTCCCGAGCTGATCGAGATCGTCACGGGGTCGCCCCTCGTCGCCCCGCACCTCCACATTCCGCTGCAGAGCGGCAGCACCCGCGTGCTCAGGCTGATGCGTCGGCCGTACGACGCCCGCATGTACCGCGCGCTGGTCGAGCGGCTGGCCGCGGCGCGGCCGGGACTGGGGCTCGGCGCGGACGTCATCGCGGGCTTCCCGGGCGAATCGGAGCAGGACTTCGCCGAGACGAAGGCGTGCGTCGAGGCGCTGCCGTTTTCGTACCTGCACGTCTTTCCGTACTCGGCGCGGAAGGGGACGGAAGCCGTCGGGCTCGGCGACCAGATCGATCCACGCACGATCTCACGACGGAGCCGCGGGCTGCGGGACCTCGGCCGGGCGAAGCGTGACGAGTTCCGGCGGCGGCTCGTCGGGACCAGCCAGGACGTGCTCGTGCTCGAGACGCGAGACCGGGCGACGGGCGCGCTGGTAGGGTTGACCGGCAACTACGTCGAGGTGGCCTTCCCGGGCCCCGACCGCCTCATGCGAACGCTCGCGCGCGTCCGGGTGACCGGCGCGCACGCCGAACGCGCCGTCGGCGCGCTCGACGCGACAGACGCCGCCGCCCCGCCGCTGGCGGCGAACGCGCGCTAGATCCGTGAGCGATCCCGCGATCGGCATCATCGGCGGCAGCGGGCTGTACGAGCTCGAGGGGCTGACCGACGTCCAGTGGCAAAAGGTCCGCACCCCGTTCGGCGATCCCTCCGACGCCTACTGCGTGGGGCGGTTCGCCGGCCGGCGCGTGGTCTTTCTTCCGCGCCACGGCCGCGGCCATCGGATCACGCCGAGCGAGCTGAACTTCCGCGCCAACATCTGGGGGCTCCGGTTCCTGGGTGCCCAGTGGGTCATCTCGATCTCGGCGGTCGGGAGCATGAAGGAGGCGATCCGTCCGCTGGATCTGGTCATCCCCGATCAGTTCTTCGACGCGACGCGACGGCGCGTGTCGTCGTTCTTCGGCGACGGCATCGTCGCCCACGTGGGCATGGCCGAGCCGGTGTGCCCCGACCTCGCGAGGGCGCTCGAGAAGGCGGCGAGCCAGACGGGAACGACCGTCCACCGGGGCGGGACCTACATCTGTATCGAGGGGCCGCAGTTCTCGACCAAAGCCGAGTCCCGCATTTATCGCAGCTGGGGCGTCGACGTGATCGGGATGACCAACATGCCCGAGGCCAAGCTCGCGCGGGAAGCTGAGCTCTGCTACGCCACGCTCGCGCTGGCCACCGACTACGACGTGTGGCACGAGTCTCACGAGCCCGTTTCGGTCGAGGCGGTCGTACGAAATCTCATGAAGAACGTCGAGGCGGCCCGGGACGTGCTGTGCCGGGTCATCCCCGCGATCGCGCCGACGCGCGCCTGCGGCTGCCCGAGCCTGCTGCGGAGCGCCGTGATCACCAGCCCGAAGGCTTTTCCGCCCGCGACGCGCAAGCGGCTCGGGCTCTTGCTCGACAAGTACTTTCCAACCAATCGGACGGGGCGCGCGCCGGCCGCGGGCCGCGCCCGGCCGAGAACGTCCCCGAGGAGCGCACGACGACATGGCTGACCTGCTGGTGGTGGGTTCCGTCGCGCTGGACAGCGTCGAGACACCGTTCGGCAAGGTCCAAGAGGCTCTGGGCGGCTCGGCGACCTATTTTTCGTACTCGGCGAGCTTCTTCACCCGGGTGCGGCTGGTCGCGGTGGTCGGCCAGGACTTTCCCGAGACGCACCTGAGGCTCCTCGAGGACCGCGGGGTGGACATCGGCGGGCTCCAGGTCGCCTCGGGACGCACGTTCCGGTGGACGGGCGAGTACGGCTACGACCTGAACGAGGCGAAGACCCTCGACACCCAGCTCAACGTCTTCGCCGAATTCCGCCCGGAGCTCGACGAGGACCGCGGTCGCGTGCCCTACCTGTTCCTGGCGAACATCGACCCCGAGCTGCAGCTCGAGGTGCTCCATCAGATGAAGGAGCGTCCGCGGCTCGTCGCGCTCGACACCATGAATTTCTGGATCCAGGGCAAGCGCGACGCCCTGCGGCGCGTTCTCGCCGAGGTCGACGTGGTGACGGTCAACGATGGCGAGGCGCGGCAGCTGGCCAGCGAGCCGAACCTGATCCGGGCGGCCCGGGCAATCTCCGCGATGGGCCCGCGGACGGTCATCGTCAAGCGGGGCGAGTACGGCGCCTTGCTGATGACCGATGGCGCGTTGTTCTTCGTCCCGGCGTACCCGCTCGAGTCGGTCTACGATCCGACCGGCGCCGGCGACACGTTCGCCGGCGGGTTCATGGGCTATCTCGCCGCTCAGGACCGGATCGACCCGCCCGCGATGCGACGGGCGATCGTCTACGGCACGGTGATGGCGTCGTTCACCGTCGAGGATTTCTCGCTGACCCGGCTGACGCGGCTCGATCCCGCCGACATCGCGGCGCGCTACACGGCGTTCCACGATCTGATCCGGGTCGAGCCGTAGGGCCGGCGTGGGCGAGATGAAGGCATGACGCGAGCCAAGTACGAGCGCCTGGTCGATCTGCTGCGCCAGATGGAGAGCGTCGTCGTCGCGTTCTCGGGCGGCGTCGACTCGACGTTCCTCGCCCGCGCGGCCAAGGACGCGCTGGGCGCGCGCGCGGTGCTCGTGACGGCCGATTCCGAGACCTATCCGGCGAGCGAGCTCGAGGAAGCGCGGCGCCTGGGCACGCTCCTGGACATGCGGCACGTGGTCGTGCGCACCGAGGAGCTGCAGAATCCGGACTACGCGCGCAACCCGGTGAACCGCTGCTTCTTCTGCAAGGAGGAGCTGTTCACCCGCCTGGCGCCGATCGCCGAGCGTGAGGGGTGCCGTGCCCTCGTCTACGGCGCGAACATGGACGACCTGGGCGACCATCGGCCGGGAATGAAGGCCGCGCAGGAGCGCGGCGTCAGGGCCCCGCTCATCGAGGCCGAGCTGTGGAAGGCGGAGATCCGCACGCTCTCGCGCGAATTCGGGCTGCCCACGTGGGACAAGCCCTCGTTCGCCTGCCTGTCCTCGCGCTTCCAGTACGGCGACGGGATCACCGCCGAGAAGCTCCGTCAGGTCGACGCGGCCGAGGCGTTCGTGCGCTCGCTCGGCTTCCGCCAGTTCCGCGTCCGGCACCACGACCGCGTGGCCCGGCTCGAGATCGCCCACGACGAGCTCGCCCGGCTCTGGGAGGACGGGCGTCACGAGGCCATCGTGCAGCGCCTGCGCGAGCTGGGTTACGTCTACGTCACGCTCGACCTCGCCGGCTTCCAGTCGGGGAGCGCGAACCTTCTGCTCAAGCGCCCCCAGCGAGCGAGCGGTGGATAGAGAAGCGATCCGGGCACTCCTCGAAGACCTGCAGGCCGGACGCATCGACGTCGACGGCGCGGTCGGCAAGCTCCGCCGGCTGCCGTACGAGGATCTCCGGTTCGCCAAGGTCGACCATCACCGGGCGCTGCGCGGCGGCGCTCCCGAGGCGGTGTTCTGCCCCGGCAAGACGCCGGCTCAG
>QHSM01000816.1 GCA_003221595.1 Candidatus Rokuibacteriota bacterium
GACGAGGCCGGGAGTGAGGAACCTGCCTCGGGCGTCGATCACCGTCGCGCCGGGTGGGACCGGCGCCGCCGCGGCGGGCCCGACCCCGGCCACCCGGTCGCCGTCGATCACGACGTTCACCGGCTCCGCCTGGTAGCGCCCCATTCCGTCGATGAGGGTGCCGCCAACGACCGCGATCATGCCTTCCGTGACACTCCAAGGACGCTACGTTTTTTAGATATTTACGGTACAGAACCCGAGTGTTATCAACATGGTTATCCACAGAGGTGAATAACCCGGTGACCCGGGGATCGGGCCGCCAGGAAGCCCGCGTCTCACCGAGCCGATGCGACCTTGCCGATCACCCGGAGAACGGACTGTGAGTCGACGGGCTTCGCGGGCTCGATCCGGGGCAGGTGAACCACGAACTCGCTCCCTCGACCGGGCCCTTCGCTGAACACCTGGACCCGTCCGCCGTGCAGCTCCGCCAGTCGGCGCACGAGCGTGAGTCCGACGCCGAGCCCGCCCTGCGCGCGATCGAGCCGTTTGTCACCCTGGACGGGCAAGTCGAACATGTACGGCAGCAGACTCGGCGGAATGCCGATTCCTGTGTCGGCGACGCCGACGATCGCCTGATCCTCTTCCCCGCCGACGCGGATGCGAATCGTTCCGCCGGGCGAGGTGTACTTGATCGCGTTCGTTAATAGATTCGCGACGATCTGGTTCAGGCGCGTCGGATCGACGCTCGCCCAGACCGGCTCGGCGCGAACGTCGATGACGTGTCGCTCGAGGCGTCCCGTGCTCGCCAGGTTACTCACCGAGCGCTGGACGCTGGTCGCCAGGTTCAAGGGCTCGCACGTCAGGACGATGTCGCCGCTGGTGACGTGGGCGATGTCGAGAAGGTCGTCGACGAGCCGGCCTAGATGGGTGATCTGATGGCGGATCGCGTCTCGCGCCCGCAGCGCGACGCCGTCCTGCTGCCCGATGCGATCGAGCACGCTGACCGCGCTGATGATCGCCGCCAGCGGGTTGCGCAGCTCGTGACCCAGCATCGCCAGGAACTCGTCCTTGGCCCGGTTGGCGGATTCCGCCTCAGCCCGCGCGAGCTGCGCCCGCATCAGCAGATCCTCGCGCTCCTGCTCCACGCGCCGGCGCTCCTCCACGAGCGC
>QHSM01000817.1 GCA_003221595.1 Candidatus Rokuibacteriota bacterium
ACCGCCGCCCACACGAGCGGCGGCGTGCACAGGAATGTGAGCGGTAGCGTCATGAGACCGAAGCGCGTGAGGCCCTCGCCGAACACGGCCAGGCCGATGAGCATCGTCGCGAGCCACCAGGTGAACCAGATCTCGTCGACGTCGGCCCACGCCGCATACCCGCCGAGGGCCAGACTGCCGACGCCGACGGTCGCGCTGACGACGGTGCTCAGCAGCGCCGCGAAGCCGGCGAACTTGAAGACGTCCTGGCTGTGGTCGAACGCCCGCGCGCCGCTAGCGTATCGATTGACGAGATACGCGCCCAGCAGTCCTTCCAGAGTGTTTCCCGACGCGATCCCGAGCGATGTCGCCACCGAGCCCATCGTCGTGACGTTCACGACGAACGCGCCCGCGAAGATCGCCGGCCAGATGCGGTAGCCGAGGGTCAAGAACGCGGCGAGCGCGATCCCGGTCGGAGGCCAGACCGGCGAAGCGCTCGCGTGGAGCGACGCGAGGGAAAGCCCGAGCTTTCCCGCGAGGACGTAGAGGCCGAAGAGTCCGGCCAGGCTGAGCAAATATTTGCGATCGGCGAGCATATGAGAGTGCGCGCCCTCGTTCCGGCCGGGTCCGTTCGCACAGCCCTGACCAGTCGCTAGCTGGTGTGCGCCACAGGCGGTCGCGGGCCGAGGCCCCGCCGGCAGCGGCGCGCCTCTAAATCGAGGTCGCTACTCTGGGCCCAGTCCGGGGCGAACGCAACCTCAAACTGAGGCGCGGCCGACTCTCCGACCGGAGGTACCCTCGTCGAGCTACGGAGTCTGAGCGGGGCGCGGCTTGATGGCGAGGAGAGCGTCGTCGATCGTCGGCTCGGCGCCGATGTCGATCGGCGCATGCCCGACGACTTCACTCTTGACGCGATCGATCAGGCTCTTGGCTTTCGACTCGATCCGTCCGGTCGCGTCCTCGACTCGCTCCGCATACATCTCGATCGTGCCGCGCTTGGCCTTCTGCGTCTTGGCAGCGGTCGCCCGCGCTCCAGGCCGATTCGCGCGCGCGCGAGACGGTGCGTGACGCCGGTGCGTTCGTAGGTGGGCCGCTCACGATCAGCGCGTGCGCCGCTCCAGCCGAATGAGCCGCGACGTCATCGACGCCCCCGGCACGATGGCGAAACCCTTCGTCCTCACCTCGAGATCCACGTGTGGATTCATCGTATCCATCGTGGTCGCCGGGCGTCGTTACGGGCCGATGGGAATTTCGACTCGCTTGTCACCCGTGATCACGCGGATCCGAAGATCGACCGGCGCTGACCGGACAGGCGGCAACATCCCTCGATAGGTGCCCTGCTCGGGCACGAAGCCCATCCGAACGTTCTCGAGCGTACCGTCCGCCATGCGGGCGATCAGCAACACCTCGGCGTCCGACA
>QHSM01000527.1 GCA_003221595.1 Candidatus Rokuibacteriota bacterium
GCGGCGCCGCGGATGTGGCGGGTGTAGTTGATGTCGGAGTCCTCGAACATGACGTGCCGCCGCCCGCGTGTCGAGCCGGACAAGTCCGGCTCGCACTTGACGAACACGTTGATGAGCCGGTCGCGATCGGCGGCGGCCAGCTCGCTGTCGACGGTCAGCCCGGCCCGGCGCAGCGCCTCGCGCACTCCGGTGGCGTCGATCGCGTCCTTCATGACCGCGTGGGCCATGACGAGATCGCTCGTGGAGCGGGCGGAGTTGCCCAGCACGATGACCTCGCAGTTCATCAGCTCCACTCCCGACGACGTCGAGGCGATCTCCGAGAAGACCGAGAACTCGTGGCCGATGACGTCGCTGCCGAGCTTGGCCCCGTCCACCTCGCCGGAGGCGACGCCGATTCTGAACGAAATGCAGATCGGCCCCCGCGTCGATGCCGGCGTCTTTGATGGCGGCACGCACCCCGTCGGCGGCGACCCGCGCGTGGACGGGCGTTCCGAATTCCTCGGGGAGCAGGTCGCGCGTGTACGCGGTCCCGATCGCCAGCCGCTTGCCCGCGCCGGGCGCGCCTTGATCGGGCTCTCGCGTGAAGATCGTGGCGTGCGGGCTCATCAAGCCCTCGGTCCCGCCGGACCAGATGATCGGCACGCGCTTGGCGATCGCGGCGACCTTCTGGCCGGTGCGCTCGGCGAGAAGCAGCTGGAACGACAACGTCGCCAGCGCGCGCGTGTAGTCGTTGACGCCGCCGTTACCCTCGGTCTTGCCGAGAATGGCCACGACGTGCTCGGCGCGGAACGCGCCCTGATCCAAAAGCCGCGCCCCCTCGCTCACATCGTCGGGAGCCCGCATCCCAACCTTGAACGCCTGCGCATACATGCCCGTTCTCCTTCTGGCGGATCAGCCACCCGCGCTTCGAATCAGTCGCAGCAGTCGGTCGGGATCGAGCGGCATCTCGCGCACGCGCACCCCGAGCGGCGCCAGCGCATCGTCGATGGCCTCGGCGACGAGCGCCGGCACTGGAATGGCGCCCGCCTCACCCACCCCTTTGATCCCGAGCGCGTTCAGCGGCGACGGCGTCTCGCGGTGGCCGATCTCGATGGCCGGAATCTCGAGGGCGGTCGGAATCAAGAAGTCCATGAAGGTCGTCGCGAGCGGCTGGCCGCTCGCGTCGTACACGATGCGCTCGTAGAACGAGCCCCCCACGCCCTGCGCGACGCCCCCGCAGATCTGGCCCTCGACGATCGTCGGGTTCACCAGCGTGCCGCAGTCGTGCTGGACGACGTAGCGAAGAATCGAGAGATTGCCCGTGTCGACGTCTACCTCGACGATCGCGGCGTGGCAGCCGCTGGCGAAGGTGGACTGCGGCGGCGCGTAGTAGCCGTGCGCCTCGAGCCCGGGCTCTTCGCCCTCGAGGAGCACGGCGCCCTGCCGTGGCTTCACCAGCCGCAGCGCCGCCTCGGCCGACTCCTTGCCGTACGCGTAGCGGATGGGATTGGCCACCGTCGCCAGCGCGCCGAGCGTCAGCTCCCGGCCCGGCGCTCCCCTGACCCGCGCGCGGCCGTCGGCCAGCTCGAGGTCGTGCGGCGAGACCTCGAGCAGGCTCGCCGCCAGCCGGAGCGCCTTGTCGCGCACGGCGGTCGCGGCGCGGTGAATCGCGTTGCCGCTCGTCACCAGGGCACGGCTCGCGTACGTGCCGGCGCCCCAGTTGAACTTCGTCGTGTCGCCGGTGATCACCGAGACGTCGGCCGGATCGCACCCGAGCGCCTCGGCGGCGATCTGCGCGAAGGTCGTGGCGTGGCCTTGCCCCTGCGTCGTCAGGCCGGTCGCCACCAGAATCTTGCCGCTCGGCTCCACGCGCACGTGCGCGCCCTCGTACGGCCCGATCCCCGTGCCCTCGACGTAGCAGCCGAGCCCGAGCCCGAGGTACCGCCCCGCGCGCCGCGCCTCGGCCTGGCGCGCGCGGAAGCCGCCGGCCTCGATCATCTCGAGCGCCATCGCGAGGCCGTCCGGATAATTCCCGCTGTCGTAGCGCGTCGGTCCTCCGTCCTGGAACGTGAGGCCCACGTCCCAGGGAAACTCGTCGGGCTGGATGAAGTTGCGCCGCCGCACTTCCGCCGGCTCCAGCCCGAGCTCGCGGGCGATCAGGCCGATCACGCGCTCCATGACGAAGACGCCGTGCGGCCGGCCGGCGCCGCGGTACGGAGTGACGACGGCCTTGTTGGTGTAGGCCACCTCGAACTCGACCGTGTAGTTCTTCAAGCGATAGGGTCCGGGCAGCTGCGTCGACGTGATGATGGGGACGACGATCCCGTACGGCGTGTACGCGCCCGCGTCGTGGACGAACCGATCTTGTAATCCCACGATCCGCCCGGCGTCGTCGAAGCCGACCTCGACCTCGTGGATCTGGCCTCGCTCCTGGTTGGCCGCGATGAGGTGCTCGCGCCGGTCCTCCGTCCACTTGACCGGTCGCCCGAGCCTGATGGCCGCATACGGCACGAGCATCTCCTCCGGATAGAACAGCATGATCTTCGTCCCGAAGCCGCCGCCCACGTCGGGCGCCACGACTTCCACGCTGAACTCCGGCAGGCCGAAAAGGCGGGCGAGCCCGTTCTTGATGGGCAGCGGCGCCTGGGTCGAATCCCAGACCTTGAGGATCTGGCGGCGGGCATCCCACTCGGCGACGACCCCGCGCGTTTCGATCGGGCTCCCGCAGCTCCGCTCGATCGTCAGCCGCTCGCGCCGCACCCGCGGCGCGCGCGCCAGCGCAGACTCGGCGTCGCCCACCGCCTGGCGGAATCGCGCGGCGCGATTGTCCGGCACGTCGGCGTGCACGCGCGGCGTGCCGGGCGCGAGCGCCGTCGCCAGGTCGGTCACCACGGGCAGCGGCTCGTACGCGACGTCGATCAGGCCGAGCGCGTCCTCGGCGACATAACGGTCGTCGGCCACGATCAGGGCGACGATCTCCCCGACGTACCGCACCTCGTCGATCGCGAGAGGGCACTGCGTCCGCGGATGGCTGAGCGTCGGGTGTGGAATCAGAAGGGGCGACGGCTGGTTGAGCGCGCCGAGGTCCGCCGCCGTGAGCACCAGATGCACCCCCGGCGCGCGGCGAGCCGCCGAGGCGTCGATCCGCGCGATCCGTGCGTGGGCGTGCGGGCTCCGGAGCGCGGCGGCACGGAGTATCCCCGGCGGGTTCACGTCGTCGACGAAGCAGCCGAGCCCCCGGAGCAGCCGCGGATCCTCGTTGCGCGGGATCCGCGCCCCGATGCTGCGCGTCGTCATCGGCTCAGCGCGGACCCGACCCGGCCCCGGCGCCGGCCCGGGCACGCACCAGCGCTTCGAGCGCGCGGTCGAAGCAGACGCGCGGCGGCTTGACGAGGCCCGCGCCGACCTGCCCGATGCCCGCCTCCCGGTGGGCCATGCCCGTGTCGATCTGCGGAAGAATACCGGTCTGCACGACGAGGCGCACGTCGATCCCCGTGGGCGTTCCGCGAAAGTCGAGCGTCGGCAACCGGTACGCCGTGCTCTCGGCGAGCGTGATCTCGTACATCAGCCGCGTGTACGCCAGGGCGTCGGCCGGCGTGCCGCCGACGAACTGGACCACGGCGGGGGCGCCGCCCATCGCGAAGCCGCCGAGACCGGCCGTCTCGGTGATGGCGCTGTCGCCGATGTCCGGGTTGGCGTCGCCGGGACCGAATCCAGGAAAGTAGAGCCCCTGCGGCGTCCCGGCGGGCCCGGTGAACCACTGCTCGCCCAGGCCGCTGACGCGGATCCCGAACTCGGTGCCGTTGCGGGCCATCACCGTGACGAGCGTCGAGTGAGGCACGCCGTGGGCCGGGTCCATGGCGGCCTTGCACGCGGCCATCCCGACGTTCAGGAACAGGTGCTCGTTGGACGCCGCGAAGGCGAGGATGCGGCTGCGCTCGGCGGCCGCCAGGTCGAGCCCGGCGATCTCGGGAGCGAGCGCCTTGATGAGCAGCGCGGACGCGGCGCGATTCCGGTTGTGGCACTCGTCGCCCATCTGCACCGCCTGCGCGATGAGCGCGCGGAGGTCGACGCCGCCGGTGCGGCGCACCGCTTCGCCGAGGGCCGGCCCGACGACGTCCCTGAACCAGCGCAGGCGGTCGATCACGTCCGGAGCGTAGGCGCCGTACCGGAGCACCTTGCCGAGCCCTTCGTTCAGGGTCGAGTAGGCGCGGTTGCCGGCGTGGCGGTTCTCCACGACGAGAACCGGCATCGAGGCGGTCGTCGCGCCGGCCATCGGGCCGACGGCCGCGTGATGATGACAGGAGTCGAAACGCACGGCCCCTCGCGTGATGAGGCGCTCGGCGTCTTCCCATGCCGTCGCGAGCCCCTCGTAGATCAGCGCGCCGACGATCCCGCCGCGCATGGGTCCACTCATGCGCTCCCAGCCGATGGGAGGGCCCGCGTGGAGCACGGTATCGCGCGTCATGCCCGGCACCACCTCGATCGCGGGACGCACGTCGACGAGGATCTGGTGGGCGGCGAGCACCCGATCGAGCGCGACGCGATTCGCCGCGTCGACCTCGTCGCACCAGAGCGACGCGAGCCCTTCGGCCCCCTCCGGAGGACGCCAGTCGATCCGCCGCACCGGAACGCCCTGGGCGACCAGCGCCGACGCGAAGAGCTCCGGGCCGACCACGACGGCCTCCGGCGGCGCGTGGAGCAGATCGCGCTCAGCCGGCATGACCCGTCTCGGCGAGCGTTCGGGCCGTCTCGGCAGCGATCCGGTTGCTCGCGCACACGATCGCGCCCAGATCGCGCAGCCCCTGCTCCTGCTTGTCGAGGCCCTGCGGATCCTGGTCGGTCCCGACGACGTGAGCGACCAGGGCCAGGCCCCGGCCGCGGCGGCGCGCCCGCGCCTCGTTGAACGCCGGGCGGAGCGCGCCGGCCGGATCGGGATGCGCGCAGTCGCCGAGGACCAGATCGAGCAGAATCACCGAAACACCCGGATCGTCGCCCGCGTCGACGAGCGCGGCATGGCGTCGCCCGGGATCGATGATCGGATGCGGCCGTCCCCGCGTGTACTCCTCGGCGCCGAAGTCGGTAAAGCGGTGCTGTGCCCCCGCGACGATGCGCCGCGCCTCGTCGCACAGGGTGCCGCCCGCGT
>QHSM01000528.1 GCA_003221595.1 Candidatus Rokuibacteriota bacterium
GCGTGGCGGTCGCCCGGGCGCTGGCGCCGGCGCCATCCCTGATCCTCCTGGACGAGCCCTTCTCGACTCTGGACGCCGATCTCCGGGCGCAGATGCGGGACGAGGTCGAAAAGATCCTGCGCGCCACGGGCACGACGGCGATCCTCGTCACCCATGATCAGGAGGAGGCCTTCGTCTTCGCCGATCAGGCGGGCGTCCTTCACGGAGGCCGTCTCGCGCAGATCGGGGCGCCGGAGGTGATCTATCACAACCCGGCGACCCCCTTCGTCGCCGAGTTCGTCGGCGCGGCCGACTTCCTGCCGGGTCTGGTGACGGCGGAGGGCGTGGTGACCGAGATCGGTGTGTTCGCCAACCCGAACGGGCGCGCGGGTCAGCGTGATGATCAGACCCGACGACGTCACGTTCGTCCCCGACCCGGCCGGCGATGCCGTGATCCTCCGCCGCTACTTCCGAGGCTCGGAGAATCTCTACTGTCTCGGCCTACCCTCGGGCCACCGCGTCCACTCCTCGCAGCCCTCGTCCGCGGCCTACCCGAACGGTCTCCGGGTGCGGCCCCAGGCGCAGGTGCTGCACGTCGTCACGTTTCCCGCGTGACGGGGTGGCGCATCCAGACGTTCGGCTCGACATAGCGCCCTCGATTGCGCCGGCGATCGATCGTCACGGGCGTCAGCGCCCCGGGAACGATGTACCGGCCGCTCTCCGGGAACGTCATCGTCGTCCACTCTTCCCACTCCGCCACCGTGCCGGTGACGGCCATCGAGCGCGGCGCCACGCGAAGAAGCTTCGCGCCCAGATGCCAGTGGACCCGAAGCCACGGATCGAAGGGCACGCCGTCCTCCCTCCTCCAGCGGACGTAGCGACGCATCGGCGTCGGGCCGTTCGGCCTCATTCGCGCGGTTCCGACGGCCGGCCGGCGGCGATCGTCGCGCGGCGCTCCAGCCGGCCGAGCCGGTGCGTGAAGGCGTCCACGGTCCGCAGCGGAGCGCCCGCGGCCTCGGCCAGACCCAGCGCGTCCTCGACCACGGCGCGCGCCGTGACGAAGTCGCGGCGGCGGTGCTCGTGGAACTTGGCCAGCTCCTCCCACGGCCGCGGATCGAACCCGACGTGGCGCGCGGCCTCCTCCCAGAGCGAGCAGGCGGCGTCCCAGCGGGCGA
The DNA here is from genome assembly GCA_003221595.1 of Candidatus Rokuibacteriota bacterium. Taxonomy (GTDB): domain Bacteria; phylum Methylomirabilota; class Methylomirabilia; order Rokubacteriales; family CSP1-6; genus AR31. Next base: position 1,155 of record QHSM01000528.1, read on the forward strand.
AGCGCTTTTCCCAGCGCGCCAGGTGAAGGCGGATCGCCTGCGCCAAGGCGCCGGTGAGCCCGGCCTCGAGGGCGCCGCGATAGCACGCCATCGCGCGCTCGAGGTCGACCGGCTCCCAGAGGCGGCCGAGCCCGCCCAGCTCCGCCGGCGTCAGCGCCTCGTGGGTAGTCAGGGCTCCCCCGAACCATGCGAGTAACCCGACCAGCGTGAGGATGTCGTCACGGTTGTGGGCGAGCACGCGGGCGAGCGGGGCTGCCCGCCGCGAGCGCAGGTAATCGAAATAGAGGGCTGGGATGAAGCCGCCGGGAATGTCATCGTCGCGCACGAGCCCGATCACCTCGCGCTCGAGCGTCGCGAGCCGGCAATCGGCGAAGCACGAGGCCCACACGCGCCGCGCCGGACGCAGGAGGTCGAGGTGCGGCAGCGCGGCGGGCCAGCGGCCGCGGGCCATGATGAAGCGAGTCTCCAGGAGCGGCAGGTCGAAGGTCGACCCGTTGAAGGTCACCACGCCGCTCGCGCGCTCGAGCAGCGGCTTGAGCGCCGCCAGCAGCGCCGGCTCCTCGTCGAAATCGCGCATGAAGTGCTGCGCCAGCACGAGGCGGTCGTCCTCGAGCCAGGCGGCGCCGACCAGGAACGCGTACGTGCCGGTCCCGCCGGCGAGCCCGGTCGTCTCGGCGTCGAGGAACAGGAGCCGCCGGGCGTCGGCCAGCGGCAGCTCCGCGCGGGTCATCGCGCTCAGGAGCTCGAGCGGCGCCTCGAGCGCGGCGCCGAGCCGCTGACGGCCGTGCTGGTGCGAGAGCGGAAACTCGCGGCGGACGACCAGCAGCGGGCCCGAGCCGGTGTCGACGAGCTCGCCACCCAGCACCTCCTCGATGGGCGCGGGAGCCGGGCGCTTCGGGCGCCGGGTCTCGATGCGCCGGATGACGCGACGGAGGTCGTCGAGCGAGTGAGCGGCCACGCGACGTCAGTCGGTCAGCGCGCGCAGGAGCGACCGCGCCGTGGACTTGGCCCGACGGCCGACCTCGTTCACCGGACCGACGCACGAGGGACAGCCGGCCGGGCAGGCGCACGCCTCGAGCGTCGCGAGCCCGCTGCGCAGCAGGTCCGGCAGGATCTCGAACAGGTGCTCGGCGAGTCCGATCCCGCCCGCGTGGGAGTCGTAGAGATAGACGGTCGGATTGAACTGCTCGGCGTCCATCAGGCGCCGCTTGGCCGACTCGCGGGTCGCGACCGCGCCGCTCGTCACCGGCGTGGTGTCGCCGAGCCAGGAGCCGAGGTCGCGGATGTCGCAGAGCAGGAAGATCGGCGCCAGGTGGTGCAGCAGGTACGTCACCGCGCGCAGGCCGTCGATCACCTCCTCGCGCGATTGACTGACCCGCGCCAGGGTTTCCGGCGGGATCGTGAGCCAGGCGGCCGTCGTCTGCATCTCCTGCTGGGGCAGCTCGACCTCGCCCGAGCCGACGTTCTCGAGCGTGCCCATCTTGATCTTCTTGAAGCCGACGACCTTCTCGGCCACCAGCACCTCGCCCTGCTCGGCGACGTACGCGGGATGCGACTGGTCGGCGAGACGCTGCACGATCCAGACGCCCTTGGCGCTGATCGCGTCGGTGAAGTAGTCCACGTTGACGCGCTTGACGTAGGCCACCTTCTCCTCGTCCTCGCGGAAGTGGAGCTCCTGCACCTCGAACGGCTCGCTCTCCACCAGATAGATCGCCTTGGGGTAAATCGTCGCGAAGGCGCTGCCCCAGTCCACCTCGGCGATGATCTGACGACGCTTCGTCTGCTTCTCGTCGCGCGCCGTGGTGTCGATGACGACGAAGTTGTCGGTGGTGACCGTGCGCAGCGAGACGTGGTCGGCCGGGTAGGTCTCGGCGGCCCAGTGCCAGCGGAGGCCCGCGTGGTGCAGCACGCCCTCGTCTTCGAGCGCCCCGAGGAAGCGCCGGACGTCGAGCTCGCCGAACCGCTCGTCGTCGCCGATCGGCAGCTCGAACGCGGCGCACTTGAGATGGTTCACCAGGATGAACGGGTTGTTCGGATTCACGCGCGCGTGCTCGGGCGGCGTGCCGAAGAGATACTCGGGATGGGTGACCATGAACTGGTCCAGCGGCGCGCTGGTCGCCACCAAGAGCGCCGCCGACCGGCCGCTCCGGCGGCCGGCGCGCCCGGCCTGCTGCCAGAGCGACGCGATGCCGCCGGGGTAGCCGGCGAGCACCGCGACGTCGAGATGGCCGATGTCGACGCCGAGCTCGAGCGCGTTGGTGGAGACGACGCCCAGCACCTCGCCCTCGCGGAGCCCCTTCTCGACCGCCCGTCGGCGGGTCGGCAGATAGCCGCCGCGATAGCCGCGCACGATGCCGCTGTCGCCGGTCTTGTCGGCGACGCCGCTCTTGATCGCGGTCAGCAGGACCTCGGTGGCGAGCCGGCTCTGGGCGAAGATGATGGTCGCGATCTTCTCCCGGAGGAACCGGATGGCGAGCTTGGCCGCTTCGCCGAGATACGGGGCGCGGATCCCGAGCTCGCGATTGACGACCGGCGGGTTGTAGCAGACGAAGACCTTGTCCCCCGTCGGGGCTCCGCTCTCCGTGATCTCCTCGACCGGCTCGCCCGTCAGCCGGCGGGCCAGCTCGCCCGGATTGGCGATGGTCGCCGAGGCCATGATGAACTGCGGCGCCGAGCCGTAGTGACGGCAGATTCGCCGCAGGCGGCGCAGGACATTGGCGAGATGGCTTCCGAACACTCCCCGGTACGCGTGCAGCTCGTCGATGACGACGTACCTGAGGTTCTGGAACAGGGTCGCCCACTTCGTGTGGTGCGGAAGGATTCCGGAGTGGAGCATGTCCGGATTCGTGAGAACCAGGTTCGCGCGGGCCCGCACGGCGCGGCGGGCGTCCTGGGGCGTGTCGCCGTCGTAGGTGAACATCCGCATCTCGGGGAGCTGACGCGCGAGCGCCTCGAGCTCGGCGAGCTGGTCCTGGGCGAGCGCCTTGGTGGGAAACAGGTAGAGCACGCGCGCGTCCGGCTGGTGCACGAGAGCCTGCAGCGCCGGCAGGTTGTAGCAGAGCGTCTTGCCCGACGCGGTCGGCGTGACGACCACCACGTGGTGACCCTTCTCGATCAGCTCCCACGCACGCGCCTGATGCGAATAGAGCTCGCCCATTCCGCGCGCGCGCAGCGCTTCGCCGATACGGGGGTCGAGCGACGAGGGGAGCGGGACCAGCACGGGGGGGCGCGCCGGAAAGTGACGCGTCGCCGTAATGCACGGCCCCGTCGACGGGGAGGTCAGCAGATCGTCGAGGATCCCGCCGAGCATCGGCGCAACTGTAGCACGGCCGGTGCGGCCGGCCGCGTTCTACCGGAGGATTTTCGCGTACGCCTCTTCGCTGAAGCCGACCAGGAGCGTACGACCCACCCTGAGCGTCGGCGCCCGGAGGCCGCCGGTGGGCCCCAGCAGGAGCGCCAGGAGCTCGGCCCGGCCCGGCCGCGACGCCTTGAGGTCGACCTGGATCACCTTCTTGCCTCTGGCGACGTAGATCTGGTCGACGTCCCGGGCCACGGCCAGGGCCGCGTCGCCGACGATGGGCGATTTGCGCGTGTCGACCGTCTCGACGACCGCGATCTTCTTCTTCGCAAGGAACCCCTGCGCTCGGGCGCAGGAGTTTCAGCCCTTCCGGTGATAACTCCAGTCGATTCGAGTCATGGTCGGTATTTGTATCATAGGGGCGTGCGCCTGAAATACTGGCTCCCCCCGGTCCTCTGGATGGCCGTCATCGTCGGGTTTTCCTCCGATGCCGCGAGCTCGCCGCGCACCGAGAGCTGGCTGCTGCCGATCCTCAGGGGGCTCGCGCCGTGGGCCACGTCGGCCCAGCTCGAAGCGCTGCACTGGCTCGTGCGCAAGATCGCGCACCTTTCGGAGTACGCGATCCTCGCCGCCCTCTGGCTCCGCGCCCTCGTCCGAGGCCGCGGCCTGAGCCCACGGAACGCGGGGCTGATCGCGCTCGCGATCAGCGCGG
>QHSM01000529.1 GCA_003221595.1 Candidatus Rokuibacteriota bacterium
GGACGAGGACGTGAACATCTACGATCCGCGCGAGGTGTTCTGGGCGATCTCGACGCGCCTGAACCCCGAGCGCGACGTCATCGTGATCCCGCACGAGCGCATCCATCCGCTCGACATCTCGGCGCCCAACGTGGATCGCTCCGAGGTGACGGTGATGCGCGTGGGCGGCAAGATGGCCATCGACGCCACCAAGCCGCCGCTCTGGCGCAAGAAGGAGCGCGAGGAGTTCACGCGCATCAAGCCGAAGGGCGCCGACGACCCCGCCCTTCAGGCGCTGCTGGCGCGCCTGGCGTCGCTGGCCTAAGCCTCAGGAGAGGGTCAGAAGCTCCTTGGCGCTGCCGGTCATGAGCTGGCGCATCTCGGTCTCGGTCATCCCGTACGCGCGCAGCATCGCCGCCAGCAGCCGGTAAGCCTCGACCGTCTGTGGCAGGAGCGGGATCCCCGCGTCGCTCGACAGCATGAAGTGCTCGGGCCCGACGGCGCGGATCGCCGCCACCATATCCTGCGTGTCCACTCCCAGCAGCGGCGAGAGCTCGTCCCAGGTGAGCGCGAAGCGCACGCCGGCGTCCGCCCAGCGCTTCATCTTCGGCACGTCGAGCTCGAACACCTCGCTGAACGGATGGTCGATGAACGCCCGCGTGTAGCCGATGGCGCCGGTCTCCTCGGCCAGCGCGTCCATCTCCTGCGGCGAGAGATGGCCGAACGACAGCGCCACGCCGTGGTCGGCGCAGAGCCGCACGGTGTCGCGGATGGCCGGCAAGAGCCGTCCGTGGTCGTCGAGCACGTACATCCCGGTCTTGAGCGCCTGCTCCCAGGCGACGGGCGCCACCGGGTCGTCGTACCGCCGCGCCTTGTCGAACCAGACGCCGCGGCCGCCCAGACGGTAGATGCTCCAGGCCGAGGTGACCGGCGGCATCCACATGCCGAGAATGCCGCCTTCCACCGCCGCCTTGATCTCGGTGAAGTCGACGGGCTTCAGCGGAATCCCGACCACCCAGGCGGACAGACACTTCACCGGCCTCAGGTTCTCCCGCTCGGCCCAGCGGTCGACGTCCTCCTGGACTTGCCGGGCGACTTCCCAGGGGCGGCCGGGCGAGATGCTCTTGAACAGGATCGCCTTCATGCCCGCGCGGCTCGCTTCCTGCGCGGCGTGCAGCGGCTCCTCCTCGTCATGCCCGCGCGCGTGGGCGTGGACGTCGATCGCGTCCGTGAGGTCGTACATGGCCGCCTTGTTGGCGCCCATGCTGTAACGCGCTTGATATGATCTGACGACTCGTCGGCTTACCATAGAGCCCTCGCTCGCGACGTGGTGGTCGATGTGTGCGGCGATTATGGCATACACTGAGGCCCGGAGGAGACGGCGGTGACGTCCTTGCCAATCATGCTGTGGGCTCTCGCCATTCTCGTGCTGGCAACCGGTCTGACGACGCCCGGCGACGCCGCCGGCGGAGCGATCAAGGGCACCGTCACGCTGAAGGGAGCGTCGCCGGAGCTGAAGAAGCTCGCCGTGACGATCGACCAGTACGTCTGCGGCAAGGAGAAGAACCCGGAGGACCTCGTCCTCTCGCCGCAAGGGGGAGTCCGGAGCGCGGTCGTCTGGCTCGACAAGCCGCCGGCGGGGGCGCCCGCCGCGGCGCTGCCGTCCGCGACGACGATGGACCAGAAGGAGTGCGTGTTCGCGCCCCGCGTCGTCGTCGTGCCGGCGGGCGGGCGGATCGACTTCCTGAACAGCGACCGGCTTCTGCACAACCTGCACAGCACGCCGAGCGCCAACCCGCCCTTCAACCGGACGCAGCCGAAGGGCCGCACGATCACCATCACGTTCGAGAAGCCCGAGATCATTCGCGTGACGTGCGACCTCCACTCCTGGATGCGCGGCTGGGTCGTAGTGGCCGAGCATCCGTACTACGCGCTGACCGGCGGCGCGGGAGACTTCGAGCTGCGGGGCCTCCCGCCCGGGCGCTATACGCTGAAGGCCTGGCAGGAGCGGCTCGGCACGATCTCGAAGGAAGTCGTCGTGGGCGACCAGGACCCGACCCCCGTCACCCTGGAGATGCCCGCCCGCTAGCCGCGGGGTGGAGACCATGAGCCGAGCGCCGGCTTCCGAGCGAACGCCGCCGCCCGTCATGGCGCTGCTCAGTTCCCCGCTGGGCGCCCCGGTGCGGGCGGTCGCGAAGATCCGCGCGTCGGTCCACGTCAAGCTCCTCGCCGGCTTCCTGCTCATCACGCTTCTCTTCATCGCGATGACGGCGGTGAGCCTCCGGACCTTCGCCGAGACCGCGCGCGAGACCAATCTGCTCGACCAGGCCCACGAGCGCGTCGGCTGGTCACGGCAGATCGAGCACGCGCTCGCGATGCAGATGCACTTCACCTCGATGACGCTCCTGTCCCAGGGCTCGGACCCCGTGAGCCTGATCCTGCGCGAGAACAACCGGTTCAACGACACCCTCGCCCGGCTGGAGATCGCGGCGCCGGCCGAGGAGCGGGCGCTCATCCAGGCGATTCGCGGGGCGCAGGACGACGCGATGGCGACGGTCGCCGACATCGCCAACGCCGTTCGGGACAAGAGGCTGGCCGAAGCCATGACGGTGCTCAGAACCCGGCAGGAGCCGGTCTACCAGAAGATCGAGACCCTGGTGGGCTCGCTCGTCGCCGCCGAGGAGACCCGGATGGCGAAGTTCCGGGCCAGCCTCGCCGCGACCCACCGCCAGTCGATGCGCCTGATGGCCGGCTTCGCCGTCGCCTCGGTCGTGCTCGCGCTGGTCGGCGGGTTCGTCATCTCGTGGTCGTTCATCCTGCCGGTGCGCGCGGCCCACGGCTTCCTGAGCGACGTGGCGGCCGGCCGGTTCGGCGGCACCCTGGTCGTGCCGAACCGCGACGAGTTCGGCGCGCTCGCCGAGCACATGACCTGGATGAGCCGCGAGCTGCGCCGGCTCGACGACGAGCAGCGGGTGGCCGCCGCCACGCTCCGGGGCCTGAACGACCGCCTGGCGCTGGCCAGCCGCGCCAAGTCTGAATTCCTGGCGAACATGAGCCACGAGCTGCGCACGCCGCTCAACGCGATCCTCGGGTTCACGGAGATCATCCTCGACGAGCTGTACGGCGAGGTGCCGGCCAACCTGCGCGAGCCGCTCGTCGACATCCAGACCAACGGTCGTCACCTGCTCTCGCTCATCAACGACGTGCTCGACCTGTCGAAGATCGAGGCCGGCCGCCTCGAGCTCGGCGTGGGCGAGTACTCGGTGCAGGAGATCGTGGAGGTCGTCCACGCGTCGCTGAGATCCCTGGCCATCGAGAAGGGGCTGGCGTTCAGCGTGCGGGTGGCCCCCGGGATCCCGACGGCCTGGGGCGACGGCCGGCGGCTGACCCAGTGCCTGCTGAACCTCGCCGGCAACGCGCTCAAGTTCACGCGCCACGGGCGGGTCGACATCGACGTGAGCCTGGCCGACGATTGGCTCACGTTCCGGGTGGTCGACACCGGAATCGGCATCCCCAAGGACGAGGTCGAGAACATCTTTGCCGAGTTCCGCCAGGTCGACACGACGATCACCCGGGAGTACGGTGGCACGGGGCTCGGACTCAGCATCACGAAACGACTCGTCGAGCTGCACGGCGGACGCATCGGCGTGGAGAGCGAGCTCGGCCGTGGCTCGACGTTCTTCTTCACGGTGCCGCTGCGCGCGGACGGAGGACCCGCATGAAGGACCGGACGGTGCTCCACATCGAGGACAACGAATACAATCGGAAGATCGTGAGACAGCTGCTGAGCCGGACGACCTACCGGCTGCTGGAGGCCGCCGACGGTGAGGAGGGGCTCGCGGTGGCGAAGCGCGAGCTGCCCGATCTCATCCTCATGGACGTCCAGCTGCCCAAGCTGTCGGGACTCGACGCGACCCGCCTGCTCCGGGCCGATCCGCGCACGGCCAGCATTCCGCTCGTGGTGGTGACGTCGTTCGCCCTGAGCGGGGACGACCGCAAGGCGATGGACGCGGGCGCCTCGGCGTACCTGGCCAAGCCGTACAGTCCGCGCGACCTGATGGCGCTGATCCACCGGTTTCTCCCCGAGAACTGACCGTGCGGTGGTCGAGAGGAGACGTTGCATGAGCTACGCAAAGACGTCGGCCGTCCTCGCCGTGGTCGCCCTCGCCCTCGTCCTCATCCCCGGCACCGCCCGGGTGGGCGCCCAGGGTCAGGCCGAGCAGTTCACGCCGGAGTTCCGGGAGGTCCGCCGCTCGTACGACGAGAAGCACACGCCGAAGATCGAGGCGCCGGACCAGGTGAAGCGCGGACAGTGGTTCGAGGTCACCGTCTCGATCGGCGCCGGCGGTGTCCACCCGTCGCTCGCCGAGCATTTCGTCCGCTACATCGCGCTCTACAAGGACAGCGCCGAGATCGCCCGCGTCTACCTGCACCCGGTGTTCTCCTATCCCAAGGCGGTCTTCACCATCGCCCTCGACGAGGGCGGCACGCTGCGGGCGATCGCCGAGCCCACCCATTCGGCGGGCTGGGAGAGCTCGAAGAAGATCACCGTCACGCGCTAGGAGTCAGAGTGAGGAATCCGGCGCGGGTCCTGATCGCCGACGACAATCCGGCCAATGTTCGCATCCTGAGCATGCGCCTCGCCGCCGACGGCTACGACGTCGTCACCGCCCGCGACGGCGAGGAGGCCCTCGCGGTCGCCCATGAATCGCAGCCCGACCTGATCCTGCTCGACGTCATGATGCCCAAGCTCGACGGCATCACGGTCTGCCGCCAGCTGAAAGAGGCGCAGGAGACCTCGTTCACGCCGATCATCCTGGTGACCGCGATGACGGAGGCGAAGGACATCGTCGCCGGGCTCGAGGCGGGGGCCGACGAGTACCTCACCAAGCCCGTGGACCACGCCGCGCTCTCGGCCCGGGTCCGCTCGATGCTGCGCATCAAGGCGCTCCACGACACGGTCACCGCGCAGGCCGACGAGATCGCCCGCTGGAACGCGACGCTCGAGCGCCGGGTGGCCGAGCAGGTGGGACAGCTCGAGCAGATGAGCCGGCTCAAGCGATTCTTCTCCCCGCCCCTCGCCGACGCGATCCTGGCCGGCGGCGCCGCCGACCCGCTCCGGCCACACCGGCGGGAGATCAGCGTGGTCTTTCTCGATCTGCGCGGCTTCACGGCGTTCGCGGAGATCTCCGAGCCCGAAGAGGTCTCGGAGGTTCTCGGGGCGTACCACACCGAGGTCGGGCGGATCATCCAGACGCACGAGGGCACGCTCGAGCGATTCACCGGCGACGGCATGATGATCTTCTTCAACGATCCGGTGCCGGTCCAGAATCCGGAGGAGCGCGCGGTCCGGATGGCCGAGGCCATGCGCGCCCGCGTCCGCGGGCTCGCCGCCGAGTGGCGCCGGCGGGGCTACGACCTGGATCTCAGCATGGGCATCGCGAAGGGCTACGCGACGATCGGCGCCATCGGCTTCGAGGGACGGCAGGACTACGCGGCGATCGGCAGCGTCACCAACCTCGCCTTCCGCCTGTGCACCGAGGCCGCGGGCGATCAGATCCTCATCAGCCTGGGCATCCACGCCGCGGTGGCCGACCTCGTGAACGTCAAGGAGGTTGGTCCGCTCCAGCTCAAGGGGTTCCGCCGCCCGGTCCCCGCCTACGAAATCGTCGATCTGAAGCAGCCCTCCGCCTGAGCGTACGCGGCGCCGGCTGGGCCGCGGTGAGCCGCGCGGCTCGCAAGTCTCAGATCACTCCGCCGCGCCGCAGGCGCTCGATCTCGTCCGTCCCGTAGCCGGCCTCGCGCAGCACCTCGTCGGTGTGCTCGCCGAGTGTTGGCGGCTCGCGGTCGAGCCCGGGGCTCCCGTGCGCGAGGCGGAAGCCGGCGCCGACGA
>QHSM01000530.1 GCA_003221595.1 Candidatus Rokuibacteriota bacterium
AGGCTTTCGCCCATTGCGGAAAATTCCCCACTGCTGCCTCCCGTAGGAGTCGGGACCGTGTCTCAGTTCCCGTGTGGCTGGTCGTCCTCTCAGACCAGCTACCCGTCATAGCCTTGGTGAGCCGTTACCTCACCAACTAGCTGATAGGCCGCGAGCCCCTCCAAGAGCGGCAGCTTTCGCTACCTTTCCTCCCCAGGTCTTGCGCCCCGGGGAACGTATCCAGTATTAGCCTCCCTTTCGAGAGGGTATCCCGGTCTCAAGGGCAGGTTACCCACGTGTTACTCACCCGTACGCCACTAGGACCGCCGAATTATTGCTAACCCGATGATCCTCGTTCGACTTGCATGTGTTAAGTACGCCGCCAGCGTTCGCTCTGAGCCAGGATCAAACTCGCCATAGAAAGCGATGAACCTGGTCCTCAAGCTCGAACGTGTTACTGCGATTTCTCTGCAGTCACTCGGCCGAGCGCAAGGCACTCGATAGAACGGATGGTGCTCACACCTTTTCGGTGAGCCAGTAGCATATCCAGCTTTCAAAGAGCACTGCGGTCAGCTTGAAAGGTGACCGGGCTGAAAAACCTCACGTCCCCGTGAGGCAACGACTGACTATACGGATCGACCATACCCTTGTCAAGTAATTAGCCACCGCGCTCAAGGGCATCGGTCAGACGCGCGGTCCCTCCAGTAGAACCCGCTTGAACCGTCGCTTGCCCACCTGGATCAAGTACTCTTTCCCCGGCATCAGAGTCTCGTCGGTGCTCGTGACCCGCTGATGATCGACCTCGACCGCGCCCTGCTGAATCATCCGTCGCGCTTCGGAGGTTGACGACACCAGGCCCGCCTCTTTGAGGACGCGCCACACCGGCGACGCCCCTCCCGATACACGGGCCCTTTCGATCTCCTCGGGATCCTCGCGATGCTGATGCACGCGCGCGAAGTGCTCCGCGGCTTCCGCGGCCGCGGGGTCGCCGTGGTACTGCGCCGTGATCACACGGGCCAGGTGCTTCTTGGCCTCCATCGGATGCCCGGCGCGGAGCGCGGAAATCTCGGCTTCCGGTACGCGCGTGAGCAGCTCGAAGTACCGCCACATCATCGCGTCGGACACCGACATGAGCTTGCCGAAGACGTCGTCCGGTCGCTCGTTGATGCCGACGTAGTTCCCATAGCTCTTGGACATCTTCTGCACGCCGTCGAGTCCCTCCAGCAGCGGGACAGTCACGGCGATCTGGGGCTCCTGGCCGTGAGCGCGCTGGAGGTCGCGTCCGACCAGGAGATTGAACGTCTGGTCGGTGCCGCCCAGCTCGACGTCGGCGCGCAGCGCCACCGAATCGTAGGCCTGGGCGATCGGATAGAGGAACTCGTGCAGGCTGATCGGACGCTCGGCGGCGTAGCGCGCGGCGAAGTCCTCGCGCTGGAGCATCCGCGCCACCGTGAGATGCGCCGTCTCGCGGATGATGCCCTCGAAGGTCAAGGGCGCGAGCCACGTCGAGTTGAGCTCCACGCGGGCCCGCGACATGTCGACGACCTTGCCGAGCTGGGCGCGGTACGTGTCGGCGTTCGTGCGGATCTCGTCCGGGGTGAGCGGCTTGCGCGTCTCCGAGCGCCCGGTGGGATCGCCGATCATGCCCGTGAAGTCGCCGATGATGACGATCACCTGATGGCCGAGGTCCTGGAAGTCACGCAGCTTTCTCAGCACCACCGTGTGGCCCAGATGAAGATCGGGCGCGGTGGGATCGAGCCCCAGCTTGACCCTCAGCGGCGTGCGGGCCTGGCGGGAGCGCTCCAGCTTCTGCGCGAGCTCCGCCTCGACGATGACCTCGGCGGCGCCGCGTCTGATGATCCGGAGCTGCTCGTCGACCGGCGGGAACTCCAGACGGCTCACGGCACCGGCGTTGTATCACACCGATTTTGGGGGTGCAAGGCACGCACGGCCGGCAGGGGTGTCCCGGTATAATGTCGGGATGATGGCTTTTCGGACGGACGACGCGACGAGCCCTCCCAAGCGCCCCCTGTGGCGCCGTCGCTGGTTCCGGCGCACCCTCATCGGGGTAGGCGCCCTGACGCTCCTCTTCGTCATCGTTGTCGGTGTGGCGGCGCTCTGGGCGTTCACGATCCTCCCGCGCTCATTGCCGTCGGTCACCGCGCTCGAGACGCTGCAGCCCATCCAGGGCACCAAGATCTACGACGACAACGACGAGCCGATGACCGAGCTCCACGTCGAGCGGCGCATCCTGGTGCCGCTGGCCCAGATCCCCCAGTCGCTCCGCGACGCCATCCTGGCCACGGAAGACCGGCGCTTCTACTCGCACTGGGGCATCGATCCGATCGGCGTGGCGCGGGCCGTCATCCAGAACTACCGGCGCGGGCGCATCGTCGAGGGCGGCAGTACCATCACCCAGCAGCTCACCAAGGTCCTGTTTCTCACGCCCGACAAGAGCCTCGAGCGGAAGCTGAAGGAGGCGGTGCTGGCCCTCGAGCTCGAGCGCCGCTACTCCAAGGACCGTATCCTCGAGATGTACCTGAATCAGGTGTACTTCGGCCACGGCTCCTACGGCGTCGAGGCGGCGGCGCGGACGTTCTTCGGCAAGCCCGTCTCGGAGCTGAGCGTGAAGGAGTCGGCCCTGATCGCCGGCCTGCCCCGGGCCCCCTCGAACTACTCGCCGTTCGACCGCGCCGACGCGGCGAAGCGCCGGCGCGAGGTGGTTCTCCGCCGGATGGTGGACTTCGGGGTTCTCAAGGACGAGGAGTCCAAGCGCCTGGCGAAGACCGACCTCGGCTTGATCCCACCAGAGCGGCGGCGGACGACCGGCCAGTATTTCGTCGATTATGTCCAGCAGTCGCTCGAGGCGAAGTACGGCCCCGACCTCGTCCTCAAGGGCGGACTCAACGTCTACACGACGCTCAGTCCGACCATGCAGCTCGCCGCGGAGCAGTCGCTCCGGGACGGGCTCAAAGCGCTTCAGGGTCGCTCGGCGCAGGCCCGACCCGGCGAGTCCCCGGAGGGCGCCGTGATCACGGTCGAGCCCCAGACCGGCTACGTCAAGGCCATGGTCGGCGGCTCCGATTTCTTGCGCAGCGAGTTCAACCGGGCCGTGCAGGCCAAGCGGCAGCCCGGCTCCGCGTTCAAGCCCTTCATCTACATCGCCGCGCTGGAGGCCGGCTTCACGCCCGCCTCGCAGATCGAAGATTCCCCGGTGTCCTACACGGTCGGCGGGAGCCAGCCGGTCTGGAAGCCCGAGAACTATGATCGAAAGTTTCGCGGGTCCACGACTCTCCAGCAGGCGATCGAAGAATCCGTGAACGTGGTGACCATCAAGCTGCAGGAGCGGATCGGTCTTGCCAAGACGATCCAGGTCGCGCGCCGCCTCGGGATCGCGAGCCCGCTCGACGTCAACCTGAGCCTGGCGCTCGGCACCTCGGACCTCTCGCTCCTGGAGCTGACCTCCGCCTACGGCGTGCTCGCGAATCAGGGTGTCTGGATGCCGCCGGTCACGATCCGTTACGTCACCGACGCGCAGGGCAAGCTCCTCGAGGAGCACGTGCCGGAGGGGCGAGAGGCCATCGCCCCGGAGACCGCTTACGTCATCACCCACATGCTCCGCGGCGTGGTGGAGCGCGGCACGGGGCAGGCCGCGAAGGCGCTGGGCCGCCCGATCGCCGCGAAGACCGGAACGACCAACGACTACTCGAACGCCTGGTTCATCGGCTTCACACCGCGGCTCGCGACGGGCGTCTGGGTCGGCTACGACAGGCCGCGAAGCCTGGGGAAGGACGAGACCGGATCGCGGGTGGCGGTACCCATCTGGGTCAGCTACATGGGCCGGGTGCTCGGCGACAGCCCCAAGGAAGATTTCCCGGTTCCGGATCGCGTCGTCTCGTTGCTGATCGACGAGGATCCGTCGGGCGAGTGCCTGCGCCCGGTCCCGATGGCCTTCGTCAAGGGGAGCGAATCAGGCGTGGTCTGTAGCGGCGTGGGCCAGCCGCGCGCTCAGCTTTCTCCCGCTTCCCCGCCGGCGTCCCAGCCACCACCCACGGGAACGACCGCGCCCACGCCAGCTGCGCCGCCCAACCCGGTCCCGCAGGGCCAGACGCCCTAGCCGCGCGCGGGCGGGTACCGCCCGGCCACCTGCGGCCACGTTCCGCCGTCGAGAAGCTCACGGAAAACCGCCGGCAGCTCCGGAATGGGCACGCGGATCTGCTCCATCGAGTCCCGCTCCCGGATCGTGACGCGCCCGTCGCCGCTCTCACCGCGCTCGGCGTCCCCGGTCGTCTGCACGTCCACCGTGACGCAATATGGAGTCCCGACCTCGTCCTGCCGGCGATAGAGGCGCCCGATGGCCGCGGTGTCGTCGTAGACCACGCGCCACTGCCGGGCGAGCGTGGCGCGGATCGCGTGGGCGGCGCGGACGATGTCGTCACGCTTCTTGAGGAGCGGAAGCACGGCGACCTTCAGAGGCGCCAGCTCCGGGTGGAACCGGAGCACGACCCGCTTCTCGCCGCGCACTTCCTCCTCGCGGTAGGCATCGGCCATGAAGGCCAGGAGCGCTCGGTCCACCCCGGCCGCCGGCTCGACGACGAACGGGACGACGTGCTCCTTGCGCTCCTCGTCGAAGTACGTGAGCGACTTGCCGCTCCACTTCGCGTGCTGCTTGAGGTCGAAGTCGGTACGGTTGGCGATACCCATCAGCTCGCTCCAGCCGATCGGGAAGTTGTACTCGATGTCCACCGTGCGCTTGGCGTAGTGCGCCAGCTCGTCGCGCTCGTGCTCGCGGACTCTCAGATTTTCGTCGCGCAGGCCGTAGCGCTTGAACCACGCGAGGCAGTCCTCGATCCACCGGTCGTGCCAGTACTCGTCGGCCGGCCGGCCTTCGATACGATCGTTCGGGTTGACGAAGAACTCGATCTCCATCTGCTCGAACTCCCGAGTCCGGAAGATGAAGTTGCCCGGCGTGATCTCGTTGCGGAACGATCGACCGGCCTGCGCGATCCCGAACGGCAGCTTCAGTCGCATCGACTGCAGGACGTTGTCGAAGTTCACGAACATCGCCTGAGCGGTCTCGGGACGCAGGTAGGTGAGCGCGGCGTCCTCCTCGACGGGGCCCATGAACGTCTTGAACATGAGATTGAACTGCCGGGGTGCGGTCAGCTCCCCCTTTCCGCACTCCGGGCAGAGCGTCCGGCGCTGACCGCAGTGGCCGCACGGCTCGCCGGCC
>QHSM01000531.1 GCA_003221595.1 Candidatus Rokuibacteriota bacterium
CGGCGGTGGCAATCCGCTGAAGTCGCTCGTGTCCATCGTGCTCGGATTCATCCTGGCCTCGGTGGGCCTCGACATCGTCACCGGGCAGCTCCGGATGACCTTCGGCCTCGTGGATCTCATGAAGGGGTTCGACTTCATCGTGGCGGTCATCGGCCTCTTCGGCATCGGCGAGATCCTCTTGAGCGTGGAAGAAGGGCTCAGCTTCAAGGGCACGCCGACGGGGATGAACCTCCGCGTGGTGCTCGACACCTGGAGGGTGCTGCCGCGCTACACGCGCACGTTCGTCCGCGGCGCCTTCATCGGCTTCTGGATGGGCTTCAAGCCCGGCGGCGCCACCCCCGCCTCGTTCATGAGCTACGCCTTCGCCAAGCGCTTCTCGAAGCACCCGGAGCGGTTCGGCAAGGGCGAGCTCGAGGGCGTGGTGGCGCCGGAGACGGCCGCCCACGCCGCGGGCGTGGCGGCGATGCTGCCGATGATCACGCTCGGCATCCCGGGCTCGCCGACGGCCGCGGTCATGCTCGGGGGCCTCATCATCTGGGGCCTCCAGCCCGGGCCGCTCCTGTTCACCGAGAAGCCGGACTTCGTCTGGGGGCTGATCGCCAGCATGTACACTGGCAACATCATCGGCGTCCTGATGGTGCTGGCGTTCGTGCCCTTCTTCGCGGCGATCCTGCGCATCCCGTTCGCGATCCTCACGCCGCTCATCGTCGTCGTGTGCGCGATCGGCTCGTACGCCGTGCACAACAGCATGATCGACATCTGGTACATGCTGATCTTCGGCGTCGTCGGCTACGTGTTCAAGAAGCTCGACTATCCGGTGGCCCCGCTCGTCCTGGCGCTGGTCCTCGGCGACCTCGCCGAGAACGCGCTCCGCCAGAGCCTCATCATGTCGCAGGGGTCGCTCGCGATCTTCGTGTCGCGTCCGATCGCCGGCGCGATCACCGCGGTCGCCGTCTTCTTCTTCGTCCTGCCGGTGCTG
>QHSM01000532.1 GCA_003221595.1 Candidatus Rokuibacteriota bacterium
TTCGTCGCCATCGTGAGCGTGCTCCTCAAGATTCCCCTCCTCCAGCTCGTAGGGGGCTTGCTCCTCGGGTGGATCGCGGTGAAGCTAGTGAAGCCGGAAACCGGCGGCGACGCCGACGTGCGCCGGGGGTCCTCGCTGTGGGAGGCGGTCTGGATCATCATCGTGGCCGACGTGACGATGAGCCTCGACAACGTCCTGGCGATCGCCGCGACGGCCCACGGCGATTTCATGCTCGTCATGTTCGGCATCGGACTGTCGCTGCCGATCGTCGTGTGGGGGGCCGGGCTCCTGGCGCATCTCATGAATCGCTACACGTGGATCGTCTGGCTGGGTGGCGGCCTGCTCGGATACGTCGCCGGCGAGATGGTGGTGGAGGATCCCATCGTCACGCGGTGGCTGGCCGGCGCGGCTCCGCTGCTCCATTCGGCGGTGCCGATCGCGCTCGGAGTCCTGGTGACGGCACTCGGCTGGTGGCTCGGCCGCGGCCACCGGCACGTCCACGTGCCGGAGAAGCTCTGAGACGCCGATGAGCGCGCCCGGACGGAAGCGAGCGGACGATCAGGCCATCGAGCTCGGGCCGATCAAGTCGACGCGCATTTACGAGGAGATCGTCCGGCAGGTCAAGCAGCTGATCGCGGAAGGCCGCCTCAAGACCGGCGACCGGCTGCCTCCGGAGCGCGAGCTCGCCGAGAAGTTCGTCGTCAGCCGGACCTCGGTACGCGAGGCGCTCCGGGCGCTCGAGAGCCTGGGGCTCATCGAGATCCGTGCGGGCGAGGGCACGTTCGTTCGCCAGGTGTCGGTCGACGCGCTGGTCGGCCCGTTGGCCCTCATGATGACCTCGCAGCGGGAGGCGATCGGGGAGCTCTTCGAGGCCCGCCGGGTCCTGGAGCCGGCCATCGCGGCGCTCGCGGCGAGCCGCGCGACCCCGGACGAGGTGCAGGACATGGAGCGGATCCTCGAGAGCCAGGCCCGGGAGGTCGCCGCCGGGCGGACGGGCATCGCCGAGGACGCGGCCTTTCACACGGCGATCGGCGCCGCCGCCCACAATCGCGCGATCACACGGATCGTGCACGCGATCATGGATCTCTTGACCCAGAGCCGCGAGGAATCGCTCAACACGCCAGGGCGGCCGACGCGCTCGCATCAGGACCATCGTCGAATTCTCCAGGCGATCGCGAAGCGCAATCCGAGCGCGGCCCGGCAGGCGATGGCCGACCACCTGGTCGCGGTCGAGGCGCTCGTCCGGGGCACCGCGTCCGAGCGAACGGAGCGCGGTCGCCGCGCCGATGCTTGACCGGCTCCGGGCGAGCCCGTATAGTTGCCCCGTGCTTGAGATGACGCCGCGACTTCCTCTGGTAGGGCTGATTCTGGTACGGGCCCTGCCCGGAGCATCCGCGGCGTAGCGTGACGCCGGATGCCACGGGCAGGGCAGGCCCGTGGCGACGCCTAGCGAAGGCCACGGGTCGAGTGACTCGTGGCCTTTCGTGTTTTCGGGGCTGTTCTCGGCCGAGAGGAAAAAAGAGAGGAGGCGCGGAGGTGGTAACGAGCGGTAGAATAATTGACACCTGTGCTCGTTATCCACTAATATCACAAGACTTTTTTGGTCACCGGGGAGGGAGACCGCGTCCATGACGAAATACGTCTACTTCTTCGGTGGGGGCCGCGCGGAAGGCTCCTCCCTCATGCGGAACCTGCTGGGTGGCAAGGGCTGCGAGCTGGCCGAGATGACCAACCTCGGGATTCCCGTACCCCCGGGATTCACCATCACGACCCAGGCCTGGGCCCACTACAACCGATCGGCGCACGCCTGGCCCGAGGAGCTCTGGGACCAGACGCTCGAGAATCTCCAGAGGCTCGAGAGCGCCGCCGACGCCGGCTTCGGCGATCCCAAGCGCCCGCTCCTGGTCTCCGTGCGCTCGGGCGCCCGCGTGTCGATGCCTGGAATGATGGAGACCATCCTCAACCTCGGCCTCAACGACGCGACCGTCGAAGGCCTGGCCGCGCGCACTGGCAACGAGCGGTTCGCGTGGGACTGCTACCGGCGCTTCGTCATGATGTTCGGCGACGTCGTCCTCGGCGTGCGGCGCGAGGTCTTCGACGCCGAGCTCGACGCGACGAAGGCCCGCCTCGGCGCCAAGAGCGATCCCGAGGTGCCGGCGGCGGAGCTTCGCAAGCTCACCGACGTCTTCAAGGGCATCGTCAGCGAGCGGACCGGCCAGGCC
Source organism: Candidatus Rokuibacteriota bacterium (assembly GCA_003221595.1). Lineage (GTDB taxonomy): Bacteria > Methylomirabilota > Methylomirabilia > Rokubacteriales > CSP1-6 > AR31. The sequence goes on from QHSM01000532.1 coordinate 2,223, forward strand.
TTTCCGGAAGACGTCCGGGAGCAGCTCCGCCTCGCGATCAACGCCGTATTCGACTCCTGGCTCGCCAAGAAGGCGACGGAATACCGTCGTATCCACAACGTGCCGGAGGAATGGGGCACCGCGGTGACCGTGATGTCCATGGTCTTCGGGAACCTCGGCGAGACCTCGGGCACGGGCGTCGGCTTCACGCGCGATCCGCGGACAGGGGAGCGGCGCTTCTACGCCGAGTTCTTGCCCAACGCCCAGGGCGAGGACGTCGTCGCCGGAATCCGGACGCCGCTGCCGATCGAGGCTCTGCGCGAGCGGATGCCGGCCATCTACGACCAGGTCCTGGAGATCGCGGGGCGCCTCGAGCGGCATTACAAGGACATGCAGGACATCGAGTTCACGGTGCAGGACGGCACGCTGTACCTCCTGCAGACGCGCGCCGGCAAGCGGTCCGCGCGCGCCGCCGTCAAGGTGGCCCGCGACCTCGTCAACGAGCACGTGATCGACCAGCACTCCGCGCTGCTCCGCGTGAGGCCGCAAGAGGTGAACGAGGCGATCCGGCCGGTCTTCGACGACCGCGACAAGGCGACGGCCATCGAGAAGGGACGGCTGCTGGCCCGCGGTCTTCCGGCCGCCCCCGGGGCCGCCGTCGGCAAGGCGGTCTTCGACGCCGACCGCGCGGTGGAGTGGGCGCACGCGAACGAGAAGGTCATC
>QHSM01000533.1 GCA_003221595.1 Candidatus Rokuibacteriota bacterium
CCTCGTGGCGCAGGAACGGCGAGACCCCGCGGCCGACCTGGAGCGTGCGTTCGCCCTGTTCCCGGCGCTCCACTCGCGCCGGCGGCAGCTCGCCGGAAGCCTGAGCGGGGGCGAGCAGCAGATGCTCGCCATCGGGCGGGCGATGATGGCGCGCCCCCGACTCCTGATGCTCGACGAGCCGTCGCTCGGCCTGGCGCCGCTCCTGGTGCGCGAGATCTTCCGGATCATCCCGCAGCTCGCCGGCGAGGGAACGGCCGTCTTGCTCGTGGAGCAGAACGCGCGCATGGCGCTCCAGTGCGCGGCCCATGCCTACGTGCTCCAGACCGGGCGAGTCGTGCTCGCCGGCCCCGCTGCCGATCTGCTCGCCGCGCCCGAGGTGCAGCGCGCGTACCTCGGCGCCGGCTGAGACGGCAGGATCGAGGCCGCCATGCCGGATCCGACGTTCTTCGCCTTTCTCGTCGTCGATGGGGCGCTGGCCGGCGCCATCTACGCGCTGGTCGCGCTCGCGTTCGTGGTGGTCTACAAGGCCTCCCGCGTGATCAACTTCGCCGTCGGCGAATGGACCATGGTGGGCTCGCGAATGGCCGCCGCGGCCGGCCACACGCTCGGAATCGGGCTCGGCGGAGCGCTCGGCGCCGCCTGTGTGGCCATGATCGGGCTGGCGCTCTTCTTCAACCGGGTCGTCCTGCGTCCGCTGTTCCACCGGTCGCTGCTCTCACTGATCATGGTCACCATCGGCGTCGGCATCTTCATGCGGGGCGCTGCGACGGTCGTATTCGCCGGCCTTCCCCTGCGGATCGTGTCGCCTTTTCCAGTAGACCCGCTGGTCGTCAGCGGTCTACCGGTGGCGGTCGACAAGATCGCCGCCGCCGCGATCGCCGCCGCGGCAATCGCCGTGCTGAGCTGGTTCTTCAACGGCAGCCGCACGGGCCTCGCGCTGCGCGCGGTGGCGAGCGATCAGCAGGTCGCCATATCGGTCGGGATCGATCTTCATCGTCACTTCGCGCTCACGTGGGGCCTGGTGGGGGTGCTCTCGGTTCTGGCGGGGACGTTGTGGAGCTTCGCCTCGGGCGGCGGATTCGGAATCGAGCTCCTCGGACTCAAAGTGTTTCCGATCGTGATTCTCGGCGGCCTCGACAGCCTGCCGGGAACGATCATCGCGGCCTTCGTCGTGGGAATCCTCGAATCGCTCGTGACCGGATATCTCGATCCCCTCGTCGGCGGAGGATTCAGTCACGTCGCGTCCTACCTGGTCCTGATCGCCACCCTCCTCGTACGGCCGTACGGTTTCCTGGGGCGGCCGGACGTCGAGCGGGTGTGAGCGCGCGTCAGGACTCGTAGATTCGGTAGCCGCGCCCGTCGCTCTGCGCGCCGTCCTTGTAGCTGACGATCCGCTTCGGCGAGGTGTGGGTACCGAGCAGGCGAAGCACCTCGTCGCCCACGACCCGGAAGCTGTGCGGCACTCCGGCCGGGATGGCGACCGTGTCGCCCCGGCGGAGCGTCACCTTCCGATCCTCCTGGCCATCGACCCACGCCTCGGCCACGCCGTCGAGGATGTGCAGCACTTCCATGTAGGGATGAGAGTGGACGGGAGCCGCATAGCCGGGCTGCGATGTCTGGATGCCCGTGCGGATCGGCGTGGTCCCCTCGTCGTCGCCGAGGATCAGCTGGTAGACCGCGTCGGGTCCGAACTTGACCGCTTCCGTCTCGTCGAGGCGCACGACCTTCAGATCGTCCATGGGTCTCTCCTCTCCCGGCAACGGATCCGGGGGAGCGGGCGCAGCAGGGGTCGACGGACCACGCGGCACGTGTCCGCTGCTCGTCGGCGGCTGGGCTCCATCCCGGCGCCCGGCTCCCGTCGTCGCGGGTCGGGAACGGGTCCTTTCGACCCCTGCCGCGCCCGCTCCCCCGGATCCTCTCTGGGAGTCTCCACCATCGACAGAGGGGAGCGCAAGATATGACATCATGTGGGCGGCATGGAGCTGACGGCCGCGGTCGTCAAGGCGAAGGCGCGCGAGCTCGGCGCGGACGGCGTCGGGATCGCTGACGCTGCCGTTCTGAACGCCTTCCCGCCGGACCCGGCGCACCCGCAGATTCCCGCGCGCATCTCGCCGGAGATCCGGAGCTGTGTCGCGTTCTTCAAGCGCATTCCGGCGGGCGCGTTCCGCGCGCGCGACAACGCCTGCATCCATCACGTGGACCAGCTCGTGCTGCGCGAGATGGATCGCGTCGGCTACCGGATCGCGCGCTTCCTCGAGGACCACGGCCACTGGGCGTTCCAGACCGCGGCGCAGGAGACGGTCTGGGAGATGAAGACCGCGAGCTACGGCTCGCTCTCGACGCGCCACGTCGCCATCGAGGCCGGGCTCGGCACGATCGGGCTCGAGCTGAATCTCCTGACGAAAGAGGCGGGGCCGCGCTGCTACACGACGGTCGTCCTCACCGACGCGGTACTCGAGCCCGACGGCAAGCTCACCGAGCAGCTCTGCATCGGCGAGCCCTGCTCGCGCTGCCTCTATTCCTGCCCGCCCGACGCGGTCCAGCACTGGGGGCTCGACAAGCGCCTCTGCGCGACGTTCGCCCAGGAATTCGGCTTCTCCACGATCGTCCGCGTCTTCAGCGCCTTCGTGCGCGGCGAGGACGACCAAGCGAAACGGCGGGCGCTGGGCGGCCACGAGTGGTTCGGCATCTGGCAGGGGCTCTTGCGCGTCGTCGGCGCCTTCGGCGACTGTCCGCGCTGCCTCGCCGTCTGCCCGGTCGGCGAGGACTACAACCGCTTCCTCAAGGACGCCCAGCGCGAGATCCCGGAGAAGACCGACGCGAAGGTCGCGCGAGCGCGCGAGCTGCTCGGCATCAGGAAGCGCGGCGAGCCGATCCGCGGCATGGCCGACGGGCGAGTCCGCTGGATCGGTGAGGCCGGCTACCGTCCGCCCGCACAGCGCGCCGGGACTTCCGCGTGAGCCTCACCGCCGCCGAGGTCAAGGCGAAGGCGAAGGCGCTCGGCGCCGACCTGGTCGGCATCGCCCGCGGCGCCGTCCTCGATCGCCACCCGCCCGATCCGGCGAGGCCGCAGACCCCCGCCCGGATCACGCCTGAGGACTCGAAGTCCGTCATCGTGCTGGGCCGCCGGCTCCTCACCGGCATCAATCGCCTGAAGGGCCACGACGACCGGCACAAGCAGTACTCGACCGAGCTGGTGTTGACGGATCTCGAGGAGATCGAGCTGAAGCTCGTTTATTTCCTGGAAGACGCGGGCTTTCCGTCGATCACGGTACCGCCCGTGCACTTCGATCCTCGGCACTACGACCCGAAGGGCGACACGCGAGGCCCGCTCTCGCTCGCCCACGCCGCCGTCGAGGCCGGGCTCGGCACGCTCGGGCTCAATCTCATGCTGCTGACGCCCGAGTACGGTCCGCGGGTCCTGCTCGGCGCCGTGCTCACGAGCGCCGAGCTGCAGCCCGATAGCCCGCTCGCCGAGCCCCTCTGCGCCGGGGAATCGTGCGGCCGCTGTCTTCTCGCCTGCCCGGCCGACGCGATCGGCCAGTGGACGCTCGACAAGGAGCGGTGCGCGCCGCTCGCGTCGCCTTATGGGTTCAGCTATCTGATGGGCCACATCGAGCGCATGGTGCAGGCCCCGCGCGACGAGCAGCTCGCGCTCCTGAAGTCCAAGGAGTCGTTCATGAGCTGGCAGTCGATTCTGCGCGGCGTCGGCGTTTATTCGGGCTGCACCCGCTGCGTGGACGTCTGCCCGGTCGGCCGCGACTACGAGACGCAGCTCAAGGACGTTCAGGACACGATCGCCGAGCGGACGCCGGAGAAGGAAGCGCGGCTGGCGGAGATGGCGCGCCGGCGCGAGTCAGGGGACCGCGGTCCCCACTACGCACACTCGGCGCGCTGGATCGACGGACAGCGGTCGTAGCCGCGCTTTGCGCTGTTGACCTGAAGTAGTCCTACCAGCCGTCGTCGTGATGGCCGTGCTCTGCCTCAGACTGGCGACCTCACGCCCAGAGCGTGGCGACCACGATCGGCAAGCCCGGGAAAGGTGGAAGCGAGCCGTGATCAGCTCCGGCGAGGCGCCCGGCGACCCCGAAAACGCCCTCGGTCAGGACGTAGGCCTCGATACTCCGCGCTTCCGGATCAACGATCCAGTAGTGCGGGATTCCGTGGCGCGCATAGAGCTGGAGCTTCGCACCTCGATCGATCCGGGGCGTCGAGGGCGACACGATTTCGACGGCAAGGGTTGGCGGCCCCTCGATGCCTCGCGCGGTCGCGAGCGATGATCGCGCAGATTCGAGATAGACGACGTCGGGCTGGACCACCGTGGTGTCGCTGAGGATGCAGTCTACTGGCGACACGAACACTTCACCGAGTCGGTGCGCCTTGACGTGTTGTCGGAGAAGCACAAAGAGATCCCCGACCAAACGCTGGTGCGGCAGACCGGGTGCCGCCGTCACCCGGAGCTCGCCGTCGTGCAGCTCGTAGCGCCGGCCGTCGGCGGGAAGAGCCTCGTAGTCGCGGTAGGTGAGGACGACCCGAGTCGGCATGTCTTCCACCCCGACGAGCTTATCACTCAGTCCGTGAGCGACTTAAAACACTCCTCGGCTCACGCGAACGGATCGTCCTCCGCCCCCTCGCGCCAGACATACTCCATGTTGCGCGCGGCGGTCAGCGCCATCTCGCGCCCGTGCAGGCGGGCGATGAGAGCCAGCGCCATGTCGATGCCCGCCGAGACACCGGATGAGGTCACGATGTTGCCGTCGTCGACCCAGCGCGCCTTGCGCTTCCAGAGCACGCGCGGGCCCTGCTGGGTCACCCAGTCC
>QHSM01000534.1 GCA_003221595.1 Candidatus Rokuibacteriota bacterium
CGCCCATCGAGCTGCTTCGCCCCATCCCGGCAGTCGCGTGGGTTCCGCTCAGCATCATGCTCTGGCCCACCGAGCGCTCGAGCATCGTCTTCATCACCGCGCTCGGCGCGTTCTTCCCGATCGTCCTGAACACGATTCACGGCGTGGAGGGCATCGACCGCCAGCTCGTTCGCGCCGCCACCAGCCTCGGCGCCGGCCGCGCCGCGATCTTTCGCGAGGTCGTCATCCCGGGAGCGCTGCCGTCCATCGTGACAGGACTCTCGGTGGGCATGGGCGTGTCGTGGCTCTGCCTCATCTCGGCCGAGATGATCTCGGGACAGTTCGGAGTCGGCTACTTCACCTGGGTCGCCTACGGCATCGTGAAGTACTCGCAGATCGTGGTCGGCATGCTGGTCATCGGAGTGCTCGGGATGCTGTCGAGCGCGCTCATCCGGGCGATCGGCGCGCGCTGCATGCCCTGGCTGCCCCGCCGCGCGAAAGACGGAGCCTGAGGGACACGACGTGACGGATGACAGCACCGGCCGGATCGAGATCAACGACCTCTCCATCGCCTACGGCGTCAACGGCCGGCGGGTGGAAGCCGTCCGGCGGTTCACGCTGACGACCACGCCCGGCGAGTTCGTGGCTCTGCTCGGCCCCTCGGGCTGCGGCAAGACCACCGTGCTCAACGCGGTGGCGGGCTTCGTCCAGCCGAACAACGGGACGGTCGTGGTGGACGGCGAGCCGGTCCAGGGGCCCGGCGCCGATCGAGGGATGGTCTTCCAGCAGCCCTCGCTGTTCCCGTGGAAGACCGTGCTCGGCAACGTCGAGTTCGGCCTCAAGATGCGGGGGATCAAGAAGACACTGCGCACCTCTCGGGCCCACGCCTACCTGAGCCTCGTCGGCCTCACCGGCTTCGAGGACGCGTATCCCGCCGAGCTCAGCGGTGGGATGCAGCAGCGCGTCGGCATCGCCCGCACGCTCGTGAACCGGCCGCGCGTCATGCTCATGGACGAGCCGTTCGGCGCTCTGGACGCGCAGACACGGCTGGCCATGCAGGAGCTCTTGCTCGACGTCTGGCGTGAGGTGCGCACGACGGTCATCTTCGTCACGCACGACATCGACGAGGCGCTCTTCCTCGCCGATCGGGTCGTCGTGATGACGGCCCGGCCGGGCGAGATCCGCGACGTGGTGACGGTGAAGCTCGCCCGGCCGCGCGCCGCCGAGGTCATCGCCACGGCCGAGTTCATGGCCCTCAAGGCGCGCGTTTTCGCCCAGGTGCGGGAGGAGAGCGCCCGGGTCCTGCCGGGGCGGCGGCGATGAGGACGCTCTCGACGCTGGCGCGCCGACTCGCGACCCGCCGATGGGCGGTGGCGGCGGCGACGCTGGCCGTCTTCGGGCTCTACCAGGCGACGGTCCTCGGAATCCTGGTCGCCGGTCTCGGGGGCGTCCCGAACTACGTCCGTCTCTACCCGGTGTGGGAGAATGCCCGCCGCATCGTCCGGCTCACACCGTCCGCCGCCGACGCCGTCACGCTGATCGCGCGCGAGCCTCTGGTCGAGTACGGGCGCCGGCATCCCGTCTTCGGCGTGGCGGTGTGGAGCTTCGAGCTGACGTGGTCGAGCCTGCTCTTCTTCCTCTCGGTCTCCGGGCTCGTCGGGCTGTACCTCGCAATCGGCGGGACCACCCGGTGGGGCGCGATGAGCTCGCTGAGCGGCGCCGGCGTCGTCGGCCTGCTCGGCGCCAGTGTGTCCTCGCTCACGCATTGCGGGCTCGGCTCCTTCGGCGTGCTGCTCGCGGTCGCGGGCGTCTCGGCCGCCTCGATCCAGTGGTTCTCTCGCCTCGAGCCCGTGCTCATCCCGGCCGGGTACGCGCTCATCGTGCTCGCCATCGCCGCGCGCGCGAAAGGGCTCGCGGTGGAGTGGACGGCGGCGCCGGCATGAGGACGCTGGCGGCGGTGCTCGCGTGCGTGCTGCTGGCCGCCTGCTCGCGGGGGCGGGCGGAGATGATGCCGTCGTTCACGCTGGTCGACCAGGCCGGGGCGACCGTGAAGTCCGAGAGCCTCCGCGGCCGCGTCCTCGTCGTCAGCTTCGTCTTCACGACGTGCGCGGAGGCGTGTCCCTTGATCACCGCGCAGCTTGCGCGCACGCAGGGCCGGGTTCGCAGCGAAAAGCTCGACGCGCGCGTGCGCTTCGTCTCCATCACGCTCGATCCGCTCACCGATCGCCCGGAGATGCTGCGCCGCTACGCCGACAGCTACGGTATCGACCTGGCGAGCTGGCACCTCCTGACCGGCGCGTCGGACGACGTGAGCCGCGTGATCCGCGCCTTCGGCCTCAACGCCCTCGCGCGCGAGCGGAGTGTGCACGGAAGCCTGGTGGTGCTTGTCGACGCCGAGGGCCGGATCGCCGAGCGGCGCACCGACCTCGAGCTGGATCCCGACCGGCTGCTCGCGTCCCTCCGCAGAATCCTCGGCTGACGCGGGGCGGGGTACACTATCGCCCGGCATGCGACTGGGCGTTCTCATTCCGACCCGTGGTGTGGTCATGCAGTCGGCCGAGCGGCCAGCCGTCGAGGAGTGCTGGACGATGGCGCGGCTCGCCGACCGCGCGGGCTACGACGCCGTCTGGGTGGGCGACAGCATCGTCGCCAAGCCGCGGCTCGAGCCCCTGACGACCCTCGCGTACCTGGCCGGCATCACGACGCGCGTGCGGCTCGGAACGGCCGTCCTCCTGCCCGCGCTGCGGCACCCGGTCGTGCTCGCCCACCAGATCGCCAACGTCGACCAGATCTCGCGGGGCCGCGTGGTGCTCGGCCTCGGCGTGGGCTGGAGCCTGCCGTCGGCCGAGCGGGAGTGGGCGGCGTGCGGCGCCGACCACAAGCGCCGTGTCCGGCGCCTCGAGGATCACGTCGAGATCTGGCGGATGCTCTGGAGCGGCAAGCCGGTGACCCATCGCCGCGGCGACGTGGAGCTCAGCGACCACACGATCGGTCCCTTGCCGTGGAACGCGGCCGGCCCGCCCGTCCTCATCACCGCGGCGAACCGCGGAGAGATGCTCCCCGCGCAGTTCGACCGGTTCGGCCGGCTCGGAGACGGCATCATCACCACCTACGTGCACGCCGAGGAATGCCGTCTCGTGGGCGAGCGCGCCGAGGAGGCGCTGGCGCGCCACGGGCGCGCCGGCACGCGATTCGAGCTCTGCGTGTACACGACGGTCAGAATGGAGAACGATCCCGGCACCGCCGAGCGGGTCACCACCGAGTTCCTCGCCACCTACTACGGTGGCGGCGTGCACTCGCGGGGGACGATGGGCCTCGGGCCCGCCGACGTGGTGATCACCGCGCTCGAACGGTACGCGGCGGCCGGGGTCAGCGACCTGTGCATCCGGTTCGTGGGCGACGATCAGCTCGCCCAGCTCGAGCGCTTCACCGCCGAGGTCCTGCCCGCCCTTCGCCACCGAGGAGGAACACGATGAAAGTCCGATTCGATCAATCCGCGCCGTACGAGGTCGACGAGCTGGACGCGCCCTTCGCCAGACCGGGCGGCCTGGAGCTTCTCGCCCGCATCTACCGGCCGAAGGGCGAGGCGGAGTTGCCGCTGGCGGCGCTGGTCGACGTGCACGGTGGAGCGTGGAGCCGCAACGACCGGACGTCCGGCGCCGTGCACTGCCGGGGGCTCGCGGCGGCGGGCCTGCTCGTGGTGTCGCTCGACTTCCGCCAGGGCTCGGCGCACAAGCATCCGGCCGCCAGCGCCGACGTGGCGGCGGGCGTGCGCTACGTCCGCGCTCACGCGCGGCGCCTCGGCGTCGATCCGCGACGGGTCGGGATCGTCGGGAGCTCGAGCGGCGGCCAGCTGGCGCTGCTCGCCGGACTCAAGCCCGGCGTCCCCGAGCACGCCGGCACTCCGATCGTCACGCCCGACGGCTCGGTCGACGCCGGCCCCGGCGACGAATCGGTCGCGTTCGTCATCGCCCTCTATCCCGTCGCGGATCCGCTGGCGCGCTTCCGCTACGTGGTCGGCCGGCAGGACGACGGATCGGGCTTCGATGCCAAGCGCCTGATCGCCGCCCACCACGGGTACTTCACGAGCGAGGCCCAGATGGCGGAGGCCAGCGTGACGCGCATCGTGGCGGCCCGCGAGTCCCGGGCGTTGCCGCCCGTCTGGCTGGCCCACCCTGAGCTCGACGACAACGTGCCGGCCGCGATCACCGACGCGTTCGTCAGCGCCTACCAGCAAGCGGGCGGCCCGATCGAGCGCGTCCACTTCCCGGGCGCGCGCCACGGCTTCACGGGGCAGGCGAGCGCGGACACCGACAAGGCCCTCGCGCTGATGCGCGATTTCATCGGCCGGCAGCTGGCGCGATGAAGCTCGCCGCGATCGGCATCGCCGCGCTTCTCCTCTGCGCGGCGGCCGGCGCCAGCTCGGACGCGGCGGGGCAGCTCACGTGGGCGGTGCACACGACGCTGGTGCCCACCTATTTCGACCCCGCGGAGACGACGATCATCACGTCGTTCATGGTCCTGTACGCGCTGCACGACGGAGTCGTGAAGCCGATGCCGGGCAAGCTGCTCGCCCCCAGCCTGGCCGAATCGTGGTCGGCGTCGCCCGACGGGCTCGTCTACGAGTTCGTCCTGCGCCGGGGCGCGAAGTTCCACAACGGCGATCCCGTCACCGCCGAGGATGTGAAGTTCTCCTTCGAGCGCTACCGCGGGATCTTTGCCCGTAGCTTGAAGGACAGGGTCGCGGAGGTCGAGACCCCCGATGCCGGGCGCGTGCGGTTCCGGCTCAAGCAGCCGTGGCCCGACTTCATGACGTTCTACGGCACGCTCGCCACCGGCGCGGGCTGGGTCGTTCCCAGGAAATACCTCGAGAAAGTCGGCGAGGACGGCTTCAGAAAGGCGCCGGTCGGCGCCGGACCGTACCGCTTCGTGTCCTTCACGCCGGGAATCGAGCTCGTGCTGGAGGCGTTCGAGGGCTACTGGCGCAAGAGCCCGGGCGGCTGGTGCTGCGCACGATTCCCGACCCGGCCACGCGGCTGGCCGCGCTCAAGCGCGGCGAAGCCG
>QHSM01000535.1 GCA_003221595.1 Candidatus Rokuibacteriota bacterium
GGCGTTCGCCCGGTCGTTCTACGACGGGGCGAAGTCGCCGGAATACGCGCAGTACTACGACCGGCCCTGGACGGCCGAGGAAGAGGCGCAGGCGGAGCAGAACCGCGAGATGGCCGCGCGCCTCTTCTGGAAGCCCTACATGCGGAGCCACACGCTGGCCGGGCTACTCGGCGGAATCGCGACGCCCACCCTCGTGGTCTGGGGGCGCGAGGACGCGATCATCCCGCTCGAGGTCTGCGACCGCTACGTGCGGGCGATTCCGGGAGCGACGGCCACGGTGCTGGACCGCTGCGGGCACATGCCCGAGATGGAGAGACCCGAGGCGTTCGTGCGCGCGGTGCTAGACTTCCTGGCGCCGCGCGGCTGAGGCGAGGCTCGTAGCGGGAGGTCCGGTATGGTCAAGGAAGTCTACTTCTTCACCGAGATGGGATTCACGGCGTACCCACAAGACGAGGCGCGCCGGCGCGGCTACAACAACCTGATGTTCCCCAACGAGCATTTCAGTCCCGAGCGCGCGCGCGAGCTCTATGCGATGTACTTCGACGAGCTCCTGTACGCGACCGAGACCGGCTTCGACGGCGTCATGATCAACGAGCACCACAACAACCCCCTCAGCATGATGCCGTCGGTCAACGTGATCGGCGCGGTCCTGGCCCGGACGACGCGAAAGGGGCGGATCGTCTTTCTCGGCAACGTGCTTCCGATCCACGACAACCCGCTCCGGGTGGCCGAGGAGGTCGCGATGATCGACATCCTCTCCGGCGGGCGGGTGGTCTGCGGCTTCGTGCGCGGCCTCGGCCAGGAAAGCATCGCGACCAACACGAACCCGATCTACAACCGCGAGCGGTTCGACGAGGCCCACGACGTGATCGTCAAGGCCTGGACCACGCCGGGTCCCTTTCGCTGGGAAGGCCGGCACTACGACTACCGGGTGGTCAACCCGTGGATCCGTCCGCTGCAACGACCGCACCCGCCGATCTGGATTCCCGGCGTGGTCAGCCCGGAGTCGGTCCGGTGGGCGGCCGAGCATCGCTACCCGTACGTGGCGCTGGCCCCGCCGCTCGGCGTCATCGACGAGATCTACGACCTCTACGACGACGTCGCCGCGCGAGCCGGATTCACCACGACGCCCGAGCATCGCGGCTACGTCATCCGGGTGAGCGTCGCCGACACCGACGAGAAGGCGTACGAGGAGGGCCGGCACTTCTTCTGGCAGCTGGGCACGTCGTTCGGCGTCGCGCCGCGCCACTGGCTTCAGCCCCCGGGGTACGTGAGCCGCGAGGCCAGGGGGAGCCGTCGCGAGCAGGCGCGGACCGGCTCGAGCAACGTCACGCCGGGGGGCCCCAGCATCAGCTACGAGGAAGCCCACGCGACGTACCAGATCGTCTCCGGGAGCCCCGACACCGTGATCAAGAAGCTGCAGCGCATCCTGGACGTCGTCGATCCCGCCTACATGGTGTTCTGGGGCCGCGAGGGGCTGATGTCCCACGACGTTGCGGTTCACGGCATCGACTTGATGACCCGCGAGGTCATCCCGGCCATCAAGGCATATCAGCCCCAGCGCGAGCGCGGGCGACGCCGGGTCGCCGTGGGGACGTAGGGGCGCGCGCCGTGACGACCGCGCAACCCAAGCGCCGGGTCGCTCTCATCGGCACGGGCGGGACGATCTCCTCGATCGGCCGGGGAAGCCTCGACCTCTGGGAATACATGGACGCGGGCCGCAAGGCCGAGCCCGACGAGCTGCTGCTCCGGTTCCCCGAAGTCGCCGCTGCCGCCGAGATCGTTCCGGTCCGCTTTCGCGCGCTCTCGAGCGCGGCCGTCGGACCCGCCGACTGGCTGGCGCTCCACTCGGTCGTGCACGACGCCGTCTCGCGCGAGGCGCCGCTCGACGGCCTCGTCGTCACCCACGGCACCGCCACGCTCGAGGAGACGGCGTACTTCCTGAACCTCACGCTGAAGGTCGACGCCACGGTGGTTCTCGTCGGGTCGCAGCGGCCGGCCACGGGCCTGAGCTCGGACGCGGCGCTGAATCTCGTCAACGCGGTGCGGGTGGCGGGAGCGCCCGAGGCGCGCGGCCTCGGCGTGCTCGTGCTCCTGAACGACGAGATCCAGGCGGCGCGCGAGGTCACCAAGACGTCGACGCTCCGCCTCGAGACCTTCCGGAGCCCGGACGTCGGCATGCTCGGCTACGCCGATCCGGATGGCCGCGTCGCGATCTACCGGCGGCCGGTGCGGCGTCACGCGCCGGGGACGGAGTTCGACGTGCGCGGCCGCGCCGATCTGCCGAGGGTAGACATCGCCGCGTCGTACGCCGGCGCCGACGGCACGGCCATCAGTGCCTTCGTCGCCGCGGGCGCCCGGGCCATCGTCTCGGCGTCGCTCGCCCCCGGCGTGACGACGCCGGCCGAGACGGAGGCGCTCCTGGAGGCGCGCCGGCGCGGCGTCCTGGTCGTCTTCTCGAGCCGGGCGGGCAGCGGTCGCGTGCTGCCCCGCACGGTGCTGCGCGAGCAGGGCTTCGCGGTGGCCGACAACCTCAACCCACAAAAGGCGCGCGTGCTCGCCATGCTGGCCCTCACTCGCACCGACGACGTGCGCGAGGTCCAGCGCATGTTCGACGAGTACTGAGCCGCCCGCCATGGATAACGCCGGGCTCATCGTCGAGACGCTGCGGGCGGCGGGGGTGAGCCACGGCTTCGGAATCCCGAGCGGCAACGTCCTGCCCCTGCTCGAGGCCATGAGGCTCGGCCGGCTGCCGTACGTCCTCACGGCGCACGAGGGCTCGGCGGCGTTCGCGGCCGACGTCATGGGGCGCATGACGGGCGCGCCGGGTCTCTGCATCGCGACCCTGGGGCCCGGCGCCACCAACCTGACGACCGGCGTGGGTAACGCCTTCCTCGATCGCTCGCCGCTGCTGGCGATCACGTGCAACCTGCCCACCGCGCAGATCGGCCGGCGCATCCAGATGGCGATCGACCATCACACGCTCTTCCGGCCGATCACCAAGGCGAGCCTGGCGCTCCGGGAGGGCGCGGTCGCCTCGGTCCTGGCCGAGGCGCTCGAGATCGCCCTGAGCGAGCCGCTGGGCCCTGTCCATCTCGACTTGCCCGAGGACGTCGCGCTCGCCCGGGCGACCGAGTCGGTACCGCCCATCCCGGCCGGCCGGCGGCGGCCCGCCGCCCCGAAGGCGTCGATGACGCGGGCGAGCGAGCTCCTGGGAGCCGCTCGGCGGCCGGTCGCGGTGCTCGGCTCCTCGGCCATGCGTCTCAGGAATCCGCGCCTGCTCCAGGCGGTGATCGAGCGCCACCGGCTTCCCTTCGCGACGACCACGATGGCCAAGGGCATGATCCCCGAGGATCATCCCCTCGCCCTCGGCTGCATCGAGCGCGCCCGCCGTCAGGTGCAGCGCGAATTCTTGCGGTCCGCCGATCTGATCGTCGGGCTCGGCTACGACGTCGTCGAGGTCGAGTACGAGGCGTGGATCGGCAAGGTCCCGCTGCTCTCGATCGACGTCGACGCCGTCGATGCGGATCCGAGCGTGACGATCGCGCACGAGGTCGTCGGCGACCTCGACACCTCGCTCGAGTGGCTGGCCGAGCTTCCGCCGGCACGGCCGGAGTGGCCGGCGGACACGGCGCCGCGTCACCGCGAGCGATTTCACCGCTCGCTGCGGCCCGAGCTGGCCGGCTTCGTGCCGCATCACGCGATCGACGTGGTTCGCGAGGTGCTCCCGCGCGACGGCATCCTGGCCTTCGACGTGGGCGCCCACACCCATCAGATCGCCTCGCAGTGGACGACCCACGCGGAGCGGACGTTCCTGATCACGAACGGCTGGTCCTCGATGGGATTCGGGCTTCCCGCCGCCATCGCCGCCAAGCTCGCCCGCCCGGATCGCCCGGTGGTCGCGCTCGTGGGAGACGGGTGCTTCCAGATGACGTGTGGCGAGGTCACCGTGGCCCGGCGTCTCGGACTGTCGCTGCCCATCGTCGTCCTGGACGACGGCTGGCTCTCCCTGATCCAGGTCAAGCAGGTCCGGCGGCGCTTCGGTCTCTACGGGACCGACCTCGGCGAACAGGTGCATGCGGACCCGCCGGCGCACTACTTCGGGGTCCCCGCGGTCGGCGCGCGCAGCGCCGCGGAGCTCGCGCATGCGCTCGAGCGCGCGCTGGCCGCCGACCACCCGACGGTGATCGAGGCCAGGGTGGATCCGGGCCACTACCTCGACACCGTGTACGACGAGCCCGCGCGCCCGCAAAATTCGCGAGCGGAAAGTTGAGCGGCTTACACTCGGCGCGGTCCGATGCCTGAGAAGATCGGCAGGTACGAAGATCTCGCCGTGATCGGCCGGGCGCGCCGGGCTCGACTCAGTGCGAGTCGAACACTTCCTGGTACTCGCGGAGCTTTCGACCGGCCGCCTCGATCTCACCCGCGGTCGGCCGGTCCGGGTCGGCCGCCGCCGGCACGCTGCCGAGCTTCATGAGGCACGCCATGAGAAGCAGCCGCGCCTTCGTCGCCGTCAGGTTCCGGCCGCCGATGAACGGGGCGGTAGGAGGCGGCACGAATCCCTCGGCGTTGCCGCGGCCAGTGAGCACCATGGGCATGCCGGAGAAGGCGGCCCGCCGCATGACGCGCGTGCGCACCGCCGAGGTCAGTCGACCGTAGGGCGAAAGACCCTCCACCACGAACCCGGCCAGCGGGTGCGCGGCGAGGTTCCGCGCGATCTGC
>QHSM01000536.1 GCA_003221595.1 Candidatus Rokuibacteriota bacterium
CGAGCATCGCGGTGCGCCAGTCGTAGCTCGTGGTCATCCAGCGGGCGAGCGGCCCGATGATCGTCGAGCCGAGGCTGAGCCCCGCCGAGACCAGCGCGACCGCGAGGCTGCGGTTGCGCGTGAACCAGCGCGTGGTGGTCGCCGTCAACGGCGTGTAGAAGCTCCCCGCCGCCAGCCCGACCAGCACGCCGAACAGGATCTGGAACTGGCCGAGCGACGTGGCCCGGCTCGCCATCACGGCGCCGGCGCCGAGCAGCAGCCCGCCGCTGAGCACGACGGCGCGCGTACCGAACCGGTCGGAGAGGGCGCCCCAGAGAAACGATCCGATGCCCATGCAGAGCCAGTTGAGGAGCGCTGCTGTCGAGATGCCGGAGCGGGACCAGCCCGTGGCTTCCGACATGGGCTGGAGGAAAACACCGAGGGAGAGCATGGTGCCGACCCCGATGCAGCTCACCACGATCCCCACGCCGACGACGATCCAGCCGTAGAAGAGCCTCATCCGAAGTGACCTCTAGCCGCCCGCCATGGCGCCGACGACCAGCAATGGCTCGGCGCCGTTCGCGACCGCCGCGGGCAGCGGGGTATCAGGCGATTCATTGGACAGATCTTCCTCGCAGGCGAAAAATCTCAAGAAGGCTCGCCGCTGCTGCGTCGCCTGGTCGCGAATGGTCCCGCGCAGCATCGGATACGCGGCCTCGAGCGCGTCGAGGACCGCGCGCTGCGTGGCCGGCCCCTCGAGGTCGAGCTTCACCTCGCGGTCGACGCGGGCGAGCGTCCGCAAATGGGCCGGCAGCACGACCCGGATGATCATGGCAGCGACTGGACCTCGACGGACACGACCGACGGAAGATCGCGGACGATGGGCGCCCAGCTGTCCCCGGCGTCGGCCGAGGCGTAGACCTGTCCGCCGGTGGTCCCGAAATACACGCCGCAGGGCTCGAGCGCGTCGACCGCCATCGCGTCGCGCAGCACGTTGACATAGCAGTGGCTCTGCGGCAACCCCCGGGTGAGCGCCTCCCACTGGTGCCCGCCGGTCCGGCTGCGGTAGACGCGCAGCTTGCCGTCCGGCAGGTAGTGCTCCGAGTCGCTCTTGATGGGCACGACGTAGATCGTCTCCGGCTCGTGCGCGTGCACTTCGATCGGGAATCCGAAATCGGTCGGCAGGTTGCCGCCGACGTCCTTCCACGTCTCGCCGGCGTCGTCGCTGCGCATGACGTCCCAGTGCTTCTGCATGAACAGCACGTTCGGGCGCGTGGGGTGCATCGCGATCCGATGCACGCAGTGGCCGACCTCCGCCGTCGGGTCGGGGATCTGCTCCGACCTGAGGCCGCGGTTCATCGGCCGCCACGTCTTGCCGGCGTCGTCGCTCCGGAAGACACCGGCCGCCGAGATGGCGATGAAGATGCGATCGGGGTGGCTCGGGTCCAGGAGGATCGTGTGCAGGCACATTCCACCGGCGCCGGGCTGCCAGGCCGGCGCCGAGGGGTGATTGCGCAGCCCGGGCAGCTCCTGCCAGGTCTGGCCGCCGTCGGTCGTGCGGAACAGCGCCGCGTCCTGAATTCCGGCGTACACGGTGTCCGGATCGGTGGGCGTGGGCTCGAGGTGCCAGACGCGCGCGAACTCCCACGGGCGCTGCGTGCCGTCGTACCAGAGGTGGGTGCCGGTCGGACCGTCGTAGGCGAACTTGTTGCCCACCGCCTCCCACGTCTTGCCGCCGTCGCTGGAGCGCTGGATGACCTGACCGAACCAGCTGCTGGACTGGGACGCGTAGATCCGGTTGGGATCAGCCGGCGAGCCCTTGAGGTGATACATCTCCCAGCCGCCGAAGTGGGGGCCGCTGACGTCCCAGTGCTGGCGTTTGCCGTCCGCCGTCAGGATGAACGCGCCCTTCCGTGTCCCGACCAGCACCCGTACGCTGCTCATCGCCTACCTCCTCGCTCCATCTGGGCACGCATACGCTTCTCGGCCTCTCTCAGCTCGGGCGTGAGCTCGGCGCCGAAGTCCTCCGCCTCGAACACCGGGCGGATCTCGATTTCGCTCTCGCCCTCCATGGGGTTGGGGCAGCGCTTCACCCATTCGATCGCCTCGTACAGCGACTTCACCTTGAACATCCAGAAGCCGGCCACCAGGTCCTTCGGCCCGGCAAACGGGCCGGGGACCACCGTCCGCGTGTCGCCCGAGAACTTCACGCGCGCGCCCTTCGAACTCGGATGGAGCCCTTCGCCCGCCAGCATCACGCCGGCCTTCATGAGCTCCTCGTTGTACTTGCCCATGGCGGCGAGAAGCTTCTCGCTCGGCATGACGCCCGCCTCGCTGTCCTTGCTCGCCTTCACCAGAACCATGCATCGCATCGTCACGCCTCCTCCTAGTTCCTGGCCGCCGCTTCGGCGACCGACTTCATGCTGGCGAGCCCCTTGTCGAACTCGCCGCCGACTGTTTTGTCCGTGTTCATGACGAGACAGACCGCCTTGCCGACGAAGTTGTTGTGACCGAACATGCTCCACGTCACCGCGGTCCGCTCGCCGTCCGGCTTGAACGTGAACTCCGCGGTGTTCGTCGCCGCGAACGGCTTCGCGAACTCGAGCTTGATCCGCACGAGCTCGTTCGGGCGGCTCTCCGTGATCGTCATGCGCCCCTCGCCGACCTTGCTGTTGCCTGCCCACGCGAAGACCGCGCCCGTTCCCGCCGGCGCGCCGTCGAAGGTGTTCCGCGCCGCCGGATCGAGCTTGGCCCACGGCGACCACGCCTCCCACTTGTGGAAGTCGTTCACCTGGGCGAACACCGCGGCCGGCGGGGCGGCGATGGTCGCGGTCCGCGTGATCCGGAACTCGGAGGGTTGAAGGGCCACCACCACCAGCAGCAGCCCGACGAGCGCCGCGAGACCGATGAGGATCTTGATGAGCATGATTATCGCGCCTCCTGCGGCGCCACCCGCCAGCGACCGTACGCGACGAACACCGCGAGGAGCCCGACCACGAGCGGAAACAGCGCCATGGCGACGCCCATGTACTCAGGCCGATCGCGCCCAGCAGCTCGGCCACGGCGATGAATCGCAGGAACGCGCCCGGCATCTGCACGTCCTTCGTCATCTCCTCGACCGACATGTACAGCTTCGCGACGCCCGCGAACAGAAACAGGAGCGCGAGCAGCCCCTGGACGATCCACAGCGCATAGGTCATGTTCCGTCTTCCTCCGTGATTGTCGGCTCGGGCGCGCCGGGGGCGCTACCTCGGCGGCCCCTCTCTGACCGGCCGCACCTCGATGGTACCCACACTTGCCAAGGGGCCGCGGGCCGCGAAGTCGATCGCCTCGTCGAGGTTCTCGACATCGATCATCATGTAGCCCCCGAGGTGCTCGCGGGTTTCGGCGAACGGACCGTCGGTCAGGAGCCGTTTCCCGTCGCGCACCCGGACGGAGGTCGCCGTCGACGGGGGGTGGAGCGGGTTCCCGCCGAGGTACCGGCCTTTCGATACGAGCTCTTCCGTGTGTTTCATCTGGGCCCAGTAGGCTTCCTGGCGCTCGGCGACGCTCCGCTTGAGCCAGGACTCATCGAGGTAAACCAGCAACATGTATTTCATGTGTGCCTCCATCTGCAGGTCGAACGCGGGGGGCCGGAATCGACACCCAGCGTAAATTATCACCGTGGAGCACGTGCTGGGCGCCAACGCGGCGGTCGACGCCGTCTATCGCGCCGACTGGGGCCGGATCGTCGCCACCCTGATCCGGCTGGTCGGGGATTTCGACGTGGCCGAAGAGGCCGCCCAGGAAGCGTTTACCTCGGCGGTGGACCAGTGGCCGAGAGCGGGAATCCCCGATGTTCCGCGCGCCTGGATCATCCAGACCGCGCGGCACAAGGCCATCGACCGCATCCGGCGCCGGGCTCGCTTCGCCGACAAGCTGGACGCCTACGCCGCCGAGTCGCCCCAGATGGTCGAAGAGCCGGACTACGACCCGGACGAGATCCCCGACGACCGTCTCCGGCTGGTTTTCACCTGCTGCCACCCGGCGCTGGCGCTCGAGGCGCAGGTGGCGCTGACTCTTCGCACGCTGGGCGGCCTCGAAACGGACGAGATCGCGCGGGCCTTTCTCGTGCCGGTCGCCACCATGGCGCAGCGCCTCGTTCGCGCAAAGGGCAAGATTCGCGACGCCGGCATTCCCTATTCGGTGCCCGACACCAAGGACATGCCCGGCCGCCTCGACGCGGTGCTGACGGTGATCTACCTCGTCTTCACCGAGGGCTACGCCGCGACCCGCGGCGAGGCCCTGGTGAGGACCGATCTCTGCGCCGAGGCCATCCGGCTCGGGCGCCTCGTGAGGGCGCTGATGACGCCGCCGCCAGGGGAAGCGACGGCGCTCCTGGCCCTCATGCTGCTGCACGACTCGCGGCGCGAGGCCCGGCTGGACGAAGCCGGCGAGATGGTCCTTCTGGAGGACCAGGACCGACGCCGCTGGAACCACGCGCAGATCGCCGAGGCGCTGCCGCTCGTCGAGGAGGCGCTGCGCGACGGGCCCGGGCCGTTCGCCTTGCAGGCGGCGATCGCCGCCCTGCACTGTCAGGCGGCGCGGGCCGAGGACACGGATTGGCCGCAGATCGTCCGCCTCTACGAGGTCCTCGAGCGCCAGCAGCCCTCTCCGGTCGTCGCCCTCAACCGCGCCGCGGCCGTGGCGATGGTGGACGGCCCCGCGCCCGCGCTCGAGCTCGTCGATGGGCTCGCCGCCGGCGGCGAGCTCGACCGCTATCACCTGCTGCACGCGGCGCGAGCCGAGTTGTTGCGCCGGCTCGGCGACCGCGCAGAGGCGGCAAAGAGCTACACCCGCGCGCTGGCGCTGGTCAGCAACGAGACGGAGCGCCGGTTCCTCGAGCGCCGGCTCCGCGAAGTCCAGCCGGCCACGCGGTAAGCGCGACCAGTTGACAACCAGCGCCGCGCCACGCACAATACGCGGGCACATGAACGCCGTGACCCGAGTAACAACGAGGACGACGAGCGCGGACAACCCGCTCGCGAGCCTGTCCCTGAACTAGGCGCGCGTCCCCGAGGGCGTGCGCCGGAAAAGCCTCTCCCGTGAATCGGGGAGGCTTTTTTGTTTGTCAGTATAAGGAGGAGGCGCCCGTGGCACCGAAGGCCGGTCCGCCAGCACCGATGCCGTTTCATCTCTATCGTCCGTTCACGCCGATCCTGCTGTCTGATCGCTCGTGGCCGAGCCGGGTCATCACCCGCGCGCCGCGCTGGTGCAGCGTGGACCTGCGCGACGGCAACCAGGCCTTGATCGACCCCATGGACTCGGAGCGCAAGCGCCAGATGTTCGACCTGCTGGTGCGGTGCGGGTTCAAGGAGATCGAGGTCGGCTTCCCGGCGGCATCGCAGACCGACTTCGACTTCGTGCGCCTGATCATCGAGAAGGACCTGATTCCCGACGACGTCATGATCCAGGTCCTCACGCAGGCTCGGCCCGAGCAGATCGAGCGCACCTTCGAGTCGGTGCGCGGCGCGCGGCGGGCGCTCGTGCACCTCTACAACTCGACCTCGACCCTGCAGCGTCGCGTGGTGTTCGGCCTCGACCGGGCCGGCATCGTGGACATCGCGGTGCGGTCGGCGCAGCTCTGCCGGAAGCTCACGGCGACCGTTCCCGGGACCGACATCCACTTCCAGTACTCGCCGGAGAGCTTCACCGGGACCGAGCTCGACTTCGCCAAGCAGATCTGCGAGGCGGTCATGGACGTCTGGGAGCCGACCGTGGAGCGGCCGGTCATTCTGAATCTCCCGGCCACCGTCGAGATGGCGACGCCCAACATCTACGGCGACCAGATCGAGTGGTTCCATCGCAACATCCGCGCCCGCGACACGATCGTGCTCTCGCTGCACCCGCACAACGACCGCGGCACCGCGGTGGCCGCCGCCGAGTTCGGCGTGATGGCCGGCGCCGATCGCGTCGAGGGCACGCTGTTCGGCAACGGCGAGCGGACCGGGAACGTCGACGTGGTCACGCTGGCGCTGAACCTCTTCAGCCAGGGCGTCGACCCGATGCTGAACTTCTCGGACATCGACGCCGCCCGGCGCACGGTCGAGCACTGCAACCGGCTGCCCGTGCATCCGCGGCATCCCTACGTCGGCGATCTCGTCTACACCGCGTTCTCCGGCTCGCACCAGGACGCGATCAAGAAGGGGTTCGAAGCGCTCGGCAAGGACTACGACGCGTGGGAAGTGCCCTACCTCCCGGTCGACCCGCATCACCTCGGCCGCTCCTACGAGGCGGTCATCCGCGTGAACAGCCAGTCGGGCAAAGGCGGCGTGGCCTACATCATGAAGTTCGAGCACGGCCTCGACCTGCCGCGCCGGCTTCAGATCGAGTTCTCGTCGGTCATCCAGAAGCTGACCGAGGCAAGCGGCACGGAGATCACGGCCGATCAGATCTGGTCGTCGTTCGAGCAGACCTACCTGACCCCTGAAGACCCCCTCGCCCTGATCGGTCACCCCGTGATCACGACCGCGTCCGACACCGGCGACGCCACGATCGAGGCGCACGTGAGGCTCTCGGGACGCGAGCGCTGGCTCAAGGGCCAGGGCAACGGGCCGATCGCCGCATTCGTCGACGCGCTCCGCGGCGCCGGCATCTCCGTCGAGATCACGGACTACTCGGAGCACGCGCTCAGCGAGGGCGCCGACGCGCGGGCGGCCGCGTACGTCGAGGCGCGCCTCGGCGGTCGGACACGCTGGGGCGTCGGGCTCGACGCCAACATCATGACCGCCTCCTTGCGCGCGGTGGTGAGCGCGGTCAATCGCGGTTGAAGCGGACCGGAACGGCCCCCGCGGGGAGGGTGAGACGAACGAGCTGATCTCGCTCCTCTCCGCGGAGCTGCCGCGAGTCTTCCGATGGGCCGGGGCCCTCGCGCGCCAGCTCCGGCGTCACGACATCGCGCTCACCGGCAAGAATTCGGGCTACGCGTCGACCGACGCGCTCACGCTCGCCGACCTCTCGGTGCAGGAAATCCTCGTGGCCGCGCTGCGCGACATGGGGCCCATCGTTCGCGGGTGCCGGATCGAGGCCGAGGAAAGCACGGGCGACCTCGGCCGATTCGCGAAGCAGAGCGAATGGGTGCTGGGCATCGACCCCATCGACGGCACGCGCGGCTATCGAGACCGCATCGGCAACGACTACGCCGTCATGCTCCACGCGCGGACCCGCGAGACGATTCACTATTCCCTGGTCTATCTGCCGGAAGCGAGCGCGGACGGCACCTGGCTCGAGGTGCGTGACGACCGGATTGCCCTCGGGCCGGACGACCCGAGCCGCGCGGCCCGCGCGGCGCTGGACGCGCTGGCGCCGATCCCGGCCGATCAACCGCGCGAGCGCCGGCGCATTCTGGTCAGCGGATTCCTGGGTCACGAGCGCGAGCGGGCCGCGGCGGTCAGCGCCGCCGGGCTCGAGGGCGTCCTGGGCTCCCAGACGGGGGGCAGCCTCTATCCCCTGATGGCGAACGGCTATCTCGGCGGTGCGCTCTTCCACACCCCCAACGTGTACGACTTCCCGGTGTGCATGCACCTGGCGCGGGCGCTCGGCGGTGACGCGGTGCGGACAAGCGATGGCCGGCCTGTCGACTTCGGTGGCGTGTGGCTCGACGAGCGCTCCAGCATGTTCCGACTTCCGGGCATCGTCGCCTGCGCGATCGACCGTCGCGTGATCGCAACGCTGGTCGACGTGGCGCGCGACTGGAGCCCCGAGCGCTACGAGGTCGGACGCTGAGCCGTCCTCGCGCTGGCAGGAGCCGGCGCGAGGGCCCCGCCGTCGAGCGCTCAGCCGGATGCCCGGGCGAAGTCGACGAAGC
>QHSM01000537.1 GCA_003221595.1 Candidatus Rokuibacteriota bacterium
GCGCGGATCGAGGCCGGCCTCGCCCAGCGCCAGGCGGCCGGCCGCCACCGTGAATTGACAGATCCGCGACAGGCGCCGGGCCTCGGTCTCGTCGAGAAGCCGGCTCGTGAGGCCCGACGTGTGTCCGTCGACGACCCCGACGCCGGTGATGGCGACCCGCGAGTCGCTCACGCGGCGCGCCTGAACAGCAGCGTCACGTTCTGACCGCCGAAGCCGAACGAATTCGAGATCGCGTGCTCGAACGCCACCTCGCGCGCCGCGTGCGGGACGCAGTCGAAGCCGATCTCGGGGTCGAGGTTCTCCAGCCGTGCGGTGGGCGGGACGAGCTCGTTGAGGAGCGTGAGCACGGTGGCCACCGCCTCGAGCGCGCCGGCCGCGGCCATCGTGTGGCCAATCATCGACTTCGTCGAGCTGACGAGGACCCGTCCCTCGCCGAAGACGGCGCGCATCGCCCGCGCCTCGATCCGGTCGTTCTGCAGGGTCGCCGTGCCGTGCGCGTTGACGTAGCCGACCGCCGCGGGAGCCACGCCCCCCTGCTCCAGCGCGGCGCGCATCGCCCGCGCCATCCCCTCACCCTCGGGATGCGGCGCCGTCACGTGAAATGCGTCACCGGTCATGCCGTAGCCGGCGAGCTCTCCGTAGATCCGCGCGCGGCGCGACTTCGCCCGCTGAGGGTCCTCGAGCACGACGAACGCGGCGCCCTCGCCGAGGGACATGCCCCGACGATCGCGGTCGAACGGGCGGCAGGGCACCGGGTCGAGGAGCTTGAGGGCGTTGAACCCCATGAAGCAGATCCGGGTCAGGGCGTCGACGCCGCCGGCGATCGCGAGCGGCACGACGCCGTCCGCCACGAGATCGGCCGCGAGCGCGAGCGAGCCGGCGCCGGAGCTGCACGCGGTGACGATGGTCTCGCGCGGACCGCCGAGGCCCAGCGCACTGCCGACGACGTCGGCGTGAGAGGAGGGGAAGCACGACGTGAGCGCCCGCGGCATCGGCGCGGCGCCGGCGCGTGTGCGCTGCCAGTACCACGCCTCGGTCTCCAGCATGCCTCCGCCGACAGCCCCCACGATCAGCGCGGCGTCGGCGCGCTCCGCCCGCCCGACCCCGGCGTCGTCCAGCGCCTCGCGGGCCGCGGCGAGGGCCATCCGGTCCGCCCGCGAGCGGCGCCCCGAGCCCGCGATGCCGGCCGGCACCTCGGCGGCGATCCGGCAACGGAAGCCCTCGGTGTCGATCAGGGTGATCGGGCGGATGGCGCAGCTGCCGCTGCTGATCCCTTCCCAGAAGGCTTTGACGCCGGTTCCGAACGGGCTGACGACGCCGAGCCCGGTGACGGCGACGGACTTCACGCGCCGGCCGTCCTCGAGGCGATGTAGCGGGACAAGGTATCGAAGGACGCGAAATGCGGGGCCAGATCGCCGGCCTCGTCCATCACGATTCCGAAGCGCTCCTCGATCGCGATCGCCAGCTCGATGAAGTCGAGCGAGTCCAGACCGATCGAGCCATCGACCCCTTTCGGCATGGTCGTCTCGAGAGTCAGGTCGACGGCCTGGCGCGGATCGAACTTGAGCCGCGTCACGAGAATCGTCTTGAGCTCGTCGAACACTTCTTTGGCTTCCATAGCCCTCCTAGGCTCCGACGCGTTGCCGTACGGCGCGGCGCCGTTCGGCTCCTATTCCCAGTGGAGTCCGGCGCGGCGGCCGCGCCACTCGCCCGTGAGCGTGACCGAATCGGCCGCCCCCGCGTCGCGCGCGAGCGCCAGCCCGATCAGCGGCGCGCAGGCGAACGTTTCGCCGGCGCGCGCGCGCGTGAGCGTCTCGAGCGCCGACGGCGTCCGGGGTGCGTCGTACCGGACGCGCCGGGCGCCCGGAACCAGCAGCGCACACGCCGCCGCCTCGACCAGCGGGCGCTTCACGAGCCAGCGTCCCCGGGAGTAGAGATCGGCGCAGTCCTCGAACGTCTCGACCGCGAGCACGACGGCGCGTTCGCACCGGCCGTCGGCGATGAGTCGCGTCGCCTGCCACAGGGCGTCGATCGTCGCCGCGGCGCCGCCGATCAGGATGCCGTACGGACCGGTCAGCTCGAACTCGATCGCGACTTCGCCGGCCATCGTGCTCGGCGCGGTATACGGAAAGTACGTACCGCCCGAGACGGCGCCGGGACGAGCCTGCTTCATGGCCTCCGCGACGACAAAGGCCTGGTTCGACGCGCCGTACGCCGCGGCGGTCACGTAGAGAAAGGCCGTCGAGCATCCCCGTATGATGTCACGTTCGATGCCGCCGCCGCGCAGGAGAGCGTCGACCGCCGCCACGCCCAGCAGGCACTCCCGGGTGGCTCGTCTGAATCGCTCGCCCTCGAGAGCGGGGCGGGCCAGCGGGATCACCGCGCGGCCCCCCGCCGCCCGCGCCGCGTCCGCGGGCAGCGCATCCGTGCCCGGACCCCAGCCGGTCAACACCGAGACCGCCTCCAGCGCCACGCTCATGCGGGCGCGCCCTCCAGGACGAGCGCGGCGTTGCAGCCGCCGAAGCCCAGCGAGGTGCTGAGGCTGACGCGAGGCCGCACGGCCCTCGGTGAGCCGATCACGTGATCCAGATCGCAGACCGGATCCGGCTCCTCGAGGCCGAGCGTGTGGGGCACGACGCCGTCGCGCGAGGCCAAGAGGCACGTGAGGGCCTCGAGCGTCGCGGCCGCCCCCATCGAGTGGCCGAGCGCGCCCTTGATCGAGTTGACGGGAATCCGGGACGCGCGCTTGCCGAGCGTCCGCCTGAGCACCTCGGCCTCGATCCGGTCGTTCAGCGGCGTGCCGGTACCGTGCGCGCTCACGAACTCGACGTCGTCGGGCGTCAGCGCGGCTTCGTCGAGCGCCGCCCGCACCGCGAACTCGAGGCCGCGACCGTTCGGATCCGGCGCGCTGATGTGCGAGCCGTCGCTGGCGCTCGCGTGGCCGAGCAGTCGTCCGAGCCGCGGGCCGCCCCGGGGATCGTCGCGGGTCATCAGCACGAGCGCGGCCGCTTCTCCCAGCAGGAGGCCGCTGCGCCGACGGTCGAAGGGACGCACCCGCTCGCGCGTGAGCGAGCGCAGCGCGTCGAACCCGCGCATCACGAACCGGCAAAGGCCGTCGTAGCCGCCGGCGATGACGACATCGACCACGTCCGCGCGCAGGAGCTCGGCGCCGGTGCCGAGGGCCGTCGCGCCGGCCGCGCACGCCGTGCCCACCGTGAGAACGGGACCGCGCGCGCCGAGCCAGCGCGCGAGCCCGTGGGCGGGGCTGTCGTAGAGCGCACCGGCGGCGTGACGGAGCCGCCCTGTCCGCGTCACGGCCCGCTCGAGCTGCTCGACTCCGCCCAGAGCGGTGCCCACGACGACGGCGACGCGCTCGGGAGCGGCCGAGACGGGCGCGCGGGTCAGCAGGTCCTGAGCCGCGGCCAGCAGGAGCTGCGTGGCGCGGCATCCCGCGCGGCCGGCCTGCGGCATCGGCTTGAGCTTCTTGATTTCGCCGCCGCGCCCAACCCGCAGGTCGTCCACCGGGAAGCGCTCGATCATGGAAATGCCGTCGCTCCCGGTGACGAGCCCCGACCAGAACGCGTCGAGGTCGGCGCCGAGCGGGGTCACGGCCCCGGCGGCGACGATCGTGACGGGCTGAGCCGGCCGGCGCGCTGCTCGAGAGGTCATCACAGTAGTCGCGAGTAATACATCCGGAACGCCCGGATCGGCCCGGGGTCCGTGTCGTAGAGATCGGTCGCCCAGAAGCGCCGCGCGCCCTGGTCGAACGTAATGATACCGGGTCCGTCCGGATTGTTCGGGTCCCAGACGATGAAGTCGATGGACCCCTTCCTCGGATGCGACTCGAAGACGACGACCGTGTGGTTCAATTCGGGCTTCGGGAAGTTCGATACGAGAAGCTGGACCAGCCGGCCTGCCCGCAGCTCCGCGACGATCTCACGCCCGACGGTCTCCTGGCCGTCGTCGGTGACCGGCAACGCCGCGCGCCAGTTCGTCCAGTGAAGGAGGGTGAGCAACCGCCCACTCAGCCCTTCCTTGACCGCAGCCTCCTGGTCGCGCGAGAACTCGCGCAGGCTGCCGTAGCCCGGAATCACGATCCGCTCGGCCGGGGGCGGCGCCGGGGCCCACGACGTCTGCGCGCCGATCTGCTTGACCCGCTCGACGTATCCCGCGTGATCGAGCTTGGGGAGCGCGGGATCGAAGCGGACGAACTGCGCGAACTGGCGTAGGGCGCGAGCCAGCACGAAGCAGTAGTTCGCGTAGAGGCCGGGCTCGTCATCGGGGTGGCGGGAGCGAATCATGTTCGGGAACGCGAACGTGTCGTCGGCGAACGAGAAGCCCGGCACCGCCACGGGCCCGTCGAGACCGAGCAGCGGGCCGCCGCGCGGGATGCTCGCGCACGCGGCCGTCGCGAGGACGGCGGCGCTGAGGAGAGCTGCGAGGCGTGAGTACACGATGAAATTCAATGCCTTACCCTAAAGGGCACCGTCGCGATCGTCAAGAGCGCGTGTTATTCTGCGCCCGGTCGTCCCGCATGAGCCGAACG
>QHSM01000538.1 GCA_003221595.1 Candidatus Rokuibacteriota bacterium
TGGTGAACTGCAATGGCTTTCAGAACCCGGGCCTCGAGGGCTTTCGCGCCTCGCTGGCCTCGCTACGCCACCGCGTCCCGCTGATCGTGAGCGTCGCGGGCGAGTCGATCGCCGACTACGTGAAGCTCGTGCGCGAGCTCGGTCCGCTCGGCGAGCTGGTCGAGTTCAACATCTCCTCGCCGAACACCAAGCTGGTGTACGAGTGGAGCCG
>QHSM01000296.1 GCA_003221595.1 Candidatus Rokuibacteriota bacterium
GTCTCCACGCACTGAAACGCAACCGCATCCCGTCCCCTATCATCCAGCGACGCTCCGTACCCTTGCGAACCTCGGGCCTCGTGCCCACCGGAGACATTGACCATGGCGAAGACGACCGGGCGACGGGAGTGGCTGTCAACGGTGGCGCGGGGGGCCGCCGCGGCTACGGTGGGGGTTCTCGGGCCACACGCGGCGCGGTCGGATGAGAACGGTGCCGATCCACGCGTCAAGCACATCGTCGTGCTGATGATGGAGAACCGTTCGTTCGATCACATGCTCGGGCTATTGATGGACGAGATTCCCGGCCTGCGCGGTGTCCATACCGGCGACTGGACCAACGTCGACGACAAAGGCAGCGTGCATCCGCTGACCGACGACGCGGCGTACCAGGGGCAGCTTCGCGTCGACCCGCCGCACGACTTCTGGAGCATGCTCCAGCAGATCTACGGGCGCCCGGGACCGCAGCCACCCCGGCCAACGCCGGACATGCAGGGATTCGCCGTGACCTATGAGCGCGCCGGCGGCAACCCGGCCCACGTCATGAGATGCTTCCGCCCGGAGCGCCTGCCGACCCTCAGCGCGCTTGCCAGGAATTACCTCGTGTGTGACAACTGGTTTTCCTCGGTGCCGGGGCCGACGAATCCCAACCGCGCCTTCGCGCACTTCGGCACGTCTTTCGGCCGCGTCGACAACGGCCCTGTGTGGTTCGCGTTCGTCAATCGGCGCCACGAAAAGGGCATCTACGGTCGATTGCGCGATGGCGGCAAGTCAGCAAAGATCTATTACTACAGCCTGCAGAGCGGGACGATCGGGATGACATTTCTGGGGTCGTCCTACTTCGGGCTCTATCGCGATTTCGTTAAGGACTGCCGGAACAACAGGCTGCCGAACTACGCGTTCATCGAGCCGCCGTACGTGGATCAAGACGACGGCACGCTGGCCGCCGACCAGCATCCCGACAACTTCGTGCTCGCGGGCGATCAGTTCATCCGGTCCGTGTACGAGGCGATCCGCTCGAACGACGAGGTGTGGCGCTCGACGCTGTTTCTCATCGTCTGGGACGAGCACGGCGGGCTCTTCGACCACGTGTCGCCGCCGACGCTGCCGTACCGCGACAGCTTCCGGTCGCCCGTGGCTGGCTTCGATTTCGACCAGCTCGGCGTCCGCGTCCCGGCAATCGTGGTGTCGCCCTACGTGACGCCCGGCGTCTCGCACGCGCTCTTCGAGCACGCGTCGATTCCTGCCACCGCGACGCGACAGTTCATCGGCCCGCCCGCCACCCACGCGCGGTACCTGCGCGAGCAGCGCGCGCCGACCTTACAGCAGCTTTTGGTCGAGAACATGGCGCCGCGCATGGAGCGACCCGACCTCGGCCCGCCCCCACGGCGCAGTGAGTCGGGGGACGACCGCGTGATCCTGGCTTCGCGGTCCGAGTCGCGTACGCCGGAGCGTCCGACGTTCGGACCCGCGCGACCGGCGTCGTCGCTGCAGATCCAGCACGTCGCCGACGTGCATCAGCTCCTGGCATCCCGGGTGCCCAAGGTCGCGTCCGCGTTCGACCCCCGACGCATCACGACACAGCGGGAGGTCGGGCAATTCATGCGCACGGCGCTGGCGGCCCTCCACTCCGAGCCGGAGGGCCGCGATTCTTAAGCCGCTGGTCCGCCGGCCGCTGACGGTCGCGGTCGTCGTCTGGGCGCTGACTGTCCTCGCCGCCCCGCCCGCGACCCGGGCGCAAGCGACCGACGAGGCATCGCCCGAGTCGTTCGGTCTTTCCCTGTGCTCGAAACCCTCAGTGGCGCAGAGCAATCCGATCACGCGCGATCTGCGGACGGAGTTCCGGGACCTGTACTTCGACTTCTGTCGCGTGAAAGAGGACTACAAGGATGGCGGCTTCGGCGGCATGTTCGAACGACAGCTCGGGACGGTCCAGGACCTGATCGTCGACCTCTTCACCGGCCGCGGTCTGCATCCGACGATCGGCCAAATCGTCCCGGACAGCGGGATCGCGTTCGGCGCCGCGCTGAACAACGAGTGGCACGTCAGCGAGGCGCCGCACAGCCGGTTCACGACCAGCGTCGAGGGGCGCGGGTCGACGAACGGATTCTGGGCGGCCGGCGCGGTGTCTCACGTACAGCTCGACTGGTACCGCGCGCACGATGTGGGCTCGTTCCGGATGCCCCAGGCGACGGTCGCCGTCAAATACTTCGATCTTCCCGAGATGTCGTTCTTCGGCCTCGGGAACCAGACCTCGCTCAACGACCGGTCGTCGTACAAGCTGACCGAGACCGTAGTGCCGATCACCGTGGACTTCCCCGTGGCATACGGCCTGACGTTGTCCGGGCAGGTGACCGGGCTCTACATGACGTCGGATCCGTCCGCGGCTTTCCGTACCCGTTCTCCGAGGCAACGGCGCCGGGCCTCCAGTCGAAGACGGGGTACGTCGTCCCGGGACTGATCGCGAGCTATCGCTCTCTGGACGTGCTGTCCGGCTTGTCCGGCGAGGCCCTCGTGAGCTACGAGGCTTACCAGGCCCTGTGGGGTGGGTCGTTCACGTTCGATCGATACGAGGCGCGAGCGGCGGTGCACTACGGCATCGAGGATCAGCCCTTCGCGGAGGGACCAATCCGTTACCTGCTATGGCTGTTTGGCTCGAGCCGCTTCACTGCCGAGGCGAACCTGGTCATCAGCGATCCTCGGACACGCAACGCGGTGCCGTTCTATCTCCAGCCGACACTGGGCGGCGGCGACATCCACAACGAAAACTGGCTGAGGAGCTATACGAACTACCGGTTCACGGCGCCGAACATGGTCGCGTATGGCGTGAGCTGGGAAAGGCGACTGATCGATCCGCTCGGGATCACCATATTCGGGCAGTGGGGGAAAGTGGGGTTGGAGGCCAGTGATCTAAATTTCGACCGATTGAAATACAGCGCCGGCTTTGCCCTCGCGCTACGACTCGGCGGCCGCGCGGTGGCGGAATTTTCGGTCGCGTGGGGCGGGGGCGAGGGCAGCCACACGTACGCGACGGGCAATACGAACAACGCCATCGGATTCGGGGCGCGCGCAGCCGGCACCGTCGGTCTTCGGGGTGTGTTTTAGAGGAAGGGGCGGGATCTGCGCCCGTTCCGCGCAGTCTGGCGAGCATCGTGACGGAGGTCCGTCACATCTGATCAACACACGTCTCGGGGAAGCACGCCCCCTCGCGAATTCGGCCTCGCGTAAAGCTTCTTCGCCAACGTTTGAGGGGGAAATGCGGGTTTTCCCCTATGGAACCCTGACAGAACGAGATTCGCTCTCGATGGTCAATTTTGACCAGACATCGAAACCCTGGAGTGGTGTGCTTGCTTCTAGTGGGAGTGCCCGGCGGCGCGCGAGCGTCCGTTCTTTGAGTGAATCACAGCTGTAGTAAGTCAGCGTCTGGAATCCGGCGGAGGCGATCATGGCAGACTTGGTCTTCATCGTGTCGCGCACCGAGCCTAAACATTATCTGTACCTCAAGCATGAATTCGCGGACGGGAGCAGCGATGTGGTTCTCGACCGTCGCGCAGGCGATCGGCGCCGAAGCCAGAGGCCGCTGTCGACCGAGAAACGCCACATGCAGCGGCGCCATCGTGACGTGACGTGGGAACTCCAATCATCCGGTTGGGCCGTGGCGAGGCGCGGGGGAAATCTGATGACCCCCGATGCCACCCGCTGTGTCGGGCCGCGCTGTCAGGAGGAAGGGGTGGTCGGCCTGAATGGTGCCTGGCTGTGTCTGACGCACTTCCCGGCGATGAAGCCGCTGCTGGCCGAGGCTTCTTCTTCTCGGGGCGCGGCTAGCCATCCACGCCGGCCTTGGTGAGCGCCTCCCACGCAGCATCCGAGGCCATGACCGAGCGGACCGGCGGGTAGTTCACGGGAGGCCGAGTCCCGCCCGGGGAGCCAATCACCTTCCCTTGAGCCGCACGTCTTCGTACGGCGCGGAGAACGAGTACCCGGTGATCAGCCCGAGACCCGACTCCTCCACTCTCGGCCCGTAGCCGCTCATCAAGCCAACCTGGACGATGGGCGCGACCATCGCCTTCTCGTGGATCAGCTGCTGGATGCGGTGCAGCGTCGCCTCGCGCCGCTTCTTGTCGAGCTCTACCCCCTGTTCGCGGAAGAGCCCATCGATGTCCGGGTAGCTGCCGTACACGTACGCGCCGCCCGCCGCGATGAAGGCTTCGATCCGCGTCGCGGCGTTGCCGAAGGCGGCGCTCCCGCTGTGCACGAGGTTTCGGTACTTCTTTTCGCCATAGGCCTTCTGGAATGCGGCGCGCTCGAGAGGCCGGAGCTTCACGCGAATGCCCGCGGCCTGGAGCGAGTTGGCGACCGGTTCACCGATGGCCACGGCCGCGGCATCGACCGTGTAGTCACCGGCGTCCAATCCGTTCGGATATCCGGCCTCGGCCAGGAGCTTCTTCGCGCGGGCGCGATCGTACTGCGGAGGAGGCGGCGCCCAGAAGTAGTCGAAGGTGTTGGGAATGATCGAGTTCGTGAGCAACGAGTGTCCGAGCGTCTCGGCCTGGTTGATCGCCGGCCGGTCGATCGCGAGGTTGGCGGCCAAGCGCACTCGCCGGTCGTGCCACGGAGATTTCGGATCCCACTGGTCGACGAAGGCCACCCATTGCATCACGCTGGAGACGACCGGCCTGAGCGTGAGTCCGGGCGTCCGGCGAAGGTCCTCGCCGAGTGACGCCGTCATCCAGTACGTGACGTCGATCTCGCCGTTCTTGAGCGCGGCGTATCGCGTGGTCGGATCCGGAATCACGCGCAGGACCAGGCGCTTCACGCTCGGCGTCTTGCGCCAGTACCCCTCGACCGCCTCCATGACGAGCTCGACGCCGGGCGTGAACGAGACGAACCGGTAGGGGCCGGCGCCGATGGGCGCCTTCTTGAATCCATCGTCGCCGACCTTCTCCACGTACTTCTTCGGCACGATCCAGCCGGCGCCGGTCGCTGTCGAGTAGAACATGACGAAGTCGGGCCACGGCTGCTTCAGTCGGAAGCGGACACGGCCCGGATCCGGAGTCTCGACCGCGGCGATCCTCTCTTTGAGGGTCTTGTTCGCGGAGCCGCGATAGCG
>QHSM01000297.1 GCA_003221595.1 Candidatus Rokuibacteriota bacterium
TTCCGGCGACCGTCGTGATCGTGTCGACCCGGATCTCGGGCGAGCCCCAGGCAAAGAGCAGGGCGAGCGCGTCGTCGATTCCGGGATCGGTGTCGATCAGCACCAGCGTCAAGGAATCTCCTCCCGATGCTCGCTCATCATATTAGAATGTGAGTCACTTCTCAGGGAGGAGGCGCGCATGAACATCCGGATCCGCTATTGCGGGGAGTGAAACTACCTCCCCCAGGCCTCCAGTTTGCAGGCCGCCATCAAGACGAAGTACGGAATCACCGCCGTTCTCAAGGAAGGGCACAGCGGTATCTTCGAGGTCTCGATCAACGACGACGTCGTCTACACGAACGAGACGACGTACCGGTTCCCGACCGACGAGGAGATCTTCACGAAGATCGACGAAGCTAAGAAGTAGCACGCTGGAGTAGCTCCTCCCGAAACCGGGGATGGGCGACCGCGATGAGCGCCTCGGCCCGTCCCCGCTCCCCTTTTCCCCGCAGCCCCGCCGCGCCGTGCTCGGTCACGATCCAGTCGGCCAGCGCGCGCGGATTCGTCACGGCCGCGCCCGCCGAGAGCCGCGGGACGATTCGCGACACGGCGCCGTCGCGCCCGGTCGACGGCAGGGCGACGATGGCGGCGCCGCCGCGCGAACGGGACGCCCCGAGAACGAAATCGAACTGGCCGCCGATTCCCGCCACCTGGCGCGGCCCCAGGCTCTCCGCCGTGACCTGCCCGGCGAGATCGATCTCGAGCGCCGAGTTGATCGCCACGAAGCGATCGATCTGCGCGACGATGGCCGGATCGTGCACGAAGCCGGACGGCTCCATGTTCACCAGCGGATTCTCGTGCAGGAAGGTGAAGAGCCTCCGCGTGCCCATGCCCTCCGCGATGTCCATGCGCCCGCGGTGGATGCGCTTGGCCGCGCTGGTGACGACGCCGCGCTCCACGAGCGTCACCGACGCGTCCACCAGCAAGGAGTGCAGCGAGAGATCGCGATGGCCGGTGAGGGCCTCCAGCACCGCCTGGGGGATCGCGCCGACCCCCACCTGCACCGTCGCCCCATCCGGCACCAGCTCGGCGACGTGACGGCCGATGGCGCGCTCGACCTCACCGATCGTCGGCGGCGGATACGACGCGAGCGGCTCGTCGACCTCGACGAAGCAATCGATCTGGCTCCGATGCAGAAAGCCGTTGCCCAGCGTGCGCGGCATCGACGGGTTCACCTGGGCGATCACCAGCGGCGCGCGGCGCGCCGCGGGGAGCGCCACGCTCACGGAGACGCCGAGGCTCAAGTAACCCCGCGCGTCCGGCGGCGCGCAGTGGACCAGCACGCAGTCCGGCGCCCAGGCACCGCCGGCGGCGAAATGCTCGACGAGATCGAAGTAGCGCATCGGAACGAATTCGACCCGTCCCCTCCGGTGCGCGTCGTCGAGGCGGGGCGACATGTGCCAGGTCGCGAAGCGGAGCGCGGCGTGCTCGGGCCGCG
This sequence comes from Candidatus Rokuibacteriota bacterium, assembly GCA_003221595.1. Taxonomy (GTDB): domain Bacteria; phylum Methylomirabilota; class Methylomirabilia; order Rokubacteriales; family CSP1-6; genus AR31. The sequence continues at coordinate 1,478 of QHSM01000297.1, forward strand.
CGAACGGATAGTCGCCGAGGTGGATGCCGCCCAGCAGCGTCAAATCGCGGAGCCGCTCGGACTGGCGGCAGATCTCGGCCACGAGTGCTCCGGGCTCGCCGGATCCCGGCGGCAGCAACACCTTCATTCCCGGCCGCAGCCGGGCGACAGCGTCGGCGAGCGAGGAGCGAGCGAACGCGCGCGGCATGAATCGCGAGCCTATATATACTCGATCCCGCGCTAGAATGACCGCATGAATTGGGCCGGCCGCTCGATCGCACCGCTGGTCGTCCTCGTCGCGCTCACCGGATGCGAAACCGTCTCTTCGGGCGGCGGCTCATCGCAGACCAGCTCGCCCACGGTGCGCTGCCTGACCGATCCCAACCGCGACAACCAGTCGACGAGTCGCCCGATGATCTTCCTCTTCTGCGCGGAGAGTCCCTGACCACGCCGGCGACACGCGTCGCGCTGGTCACCGGCGCCGGACGAGGAATCGGACGCGAGGTCGTGCTGGCGCTGGCCCGCGAAGGCTGCCACGTGGTGCTCGCCGCCCGCACGCTCGGGCCGCTCGAGGCGACGGCCGCTGCGGCGCGTCGATTCGGCGTCGATGCGCTCCCCATCGTGCTCGACGTCACCGACGCCGCGGCCGTCACGACGGCGGTCGGCGAGGCCCGGGCGAAGCTCGGCGCCATCGCCGTCCTCGTCAACAACGCGGGCATCGCCGAATCGGCTCCCTTCGCCCGCACCGACCCCGACCTCTGGGAGCGCCATCTGCGCGTCAATGCGACCGGCCCCTACCTGCTGACGCGCGCCGTCTTGCCCGCGATGCTCGAGCGCCGCTGGGGGCGGGTGATCAACGTCGCCTCGCTCGCCGGGCTCCACGGCGCTTCGTACGTGACCGCGTACACCGCCTCCAAGCACGCGCTCGTCGGCCTCACCCGGGCGCTCGCCGCCGAGGTGGCCGGCACGGGCGTGACCGTCAACGCCATCTGCCCCGGGTTCGCCGCGACCGATCTCACGTGGGAGAGCGCCCGGAAGATCGCGGCCAGGACGGGGCGATCGTTCGAGGAAGCGGTCGAGGCGATGGCGCGGCTGAATCCCGGACGGAGGCTCGTCGAGCCGACCGAGGTGGCCGCGGTGGCGGCCAAGCTGCTCCACGACGACGCGACCAACGGCGACACGATCGTGCTGGACGGTACCCAGTAAGGAGGCCCAGATGACCCGCCAGATCGCGCTCCACAACCCGCCCTCGCTCATGAAGCCCGTGGGCTTTTCCCACGCCGCCGAGACGCGCGGCGGCCGCATGCTCTTCCTCGCCGGCCAGGTCGCCAAGGACCGCGACGGCCGCGTGGTCGGCAAGGGCGACCTGGTCGCCCAGTTCCGGCAGGTCTGCGAGAACTTGAAGACGCTCGTCACCGCCGCCAACGGCCAGCTCACCGACGTCGTGAAGCTCACCATCTACGTGCTCGACGCCGGGGAGTTCAAGCGGCAGGGTCAGCCGATCGGCGTCGTCTACCGCGAGTACTTCGGCAAGCACTTCCCGGCGATGACGCTCGTCGGTGTCCGCGATCTCTACGACGCGTCGGAGGGCTGCATGATCGAGATCGACGGATTCGCCTGCCTCGCAGAGTAGCGGCCCTCGAGGGCGTGACATGAGCCTGTCGGGGCCGCGCGTCCGCCACCCGCTGCCGCCGGCTCACTGGCCGACGCGCCAGGCGGCCGCCGGGTCGCGCTGGTTCTCGCCGATCCGGATCGGGCGGAGCCTGACCGCCCTCGAGCGCACCTGGGTGCCGGCCATGGTGCCGTGGCGCGCGACCGACGACGGGCTCGTGACGCCGGAAGTCCTCGACTGGTACGCGCGGTTCGCCGACGGGCAACCCGGCGTCCTCGTCGTCGAGGCGACCGGCATCCGCGACATCGCGAGCGGGCCGCTGCTGCGCATCGGCGACGATCGGTTCGTGCCCGGGCTGCGGGCCCTCGTCGACACGGTGCGCGAGCACAGCCGGGGCCGGACGCGGCTCTTCATCCAGATCCTCGACTTCGTCACGGTCCGGCGGCGCCCGGAGCCGGAACGATTCTTCGGCCGCTACCTCGAGGTGACCGACGCATTGCGCGGCCAGCTCGCCCTCTGGCTCGACGACCCGCGCTGGCGCGAGGCGCCCGATCAGAGCGTTCGTGCGTTTCTCCTCGCCGCCGACCGCGTGACGCACGAGACCGTGCTGAACGACCGCGAGCTCGAAGCGCTCGACTACGGGTATCGCGAGCGCATCTGGGACACGCAACTGCCGCACATTCAGGAGCTGCCACGGGTCCTGCCCGGGCTCTTCGCGGACGCCGCGCGGCGCGCGCGCGAGGCGGGATTCGACGGGGTCGAGCTGCACTACGCCCACGCCTACACGATGGCGTCGTTCCTCTCGCGGCTGAACACCCGCCGTGACGGCTATGGCGGCTCGCGCGAGAACCGCGTGCGGCTGCCGCTGGAGGTGCTCGCGGCTGTCCGCGCGCGCGCCGGCGAGGACTACGTCGTCGGCATCCGCTATCTCGGCGACGAGGTGATCGAGGGCGGCAGCGACCTGGACGACGCGGTCTGGTTCGGCGTGCGGTTCGCCGGGGCCGGCGTCGACTATCTGTCCGTCTCGAAGGGCGGGCGATTCGAGGACGCGAAGCAGCCGAAGATCGGCGAGGCCGTCTATCCCTACACCGGCCCGTCGGGCTACGAGTGCATGCCGACGGTTCTCTCGGACGCGGGCGGCCCGTTCGGCCGGAACGTCCCGCTCGCCGCCGCGATCCGCCGGGCGATCCGCGACGCCGGGTGGCAAACGCCGGTCGTGACGAGCGGCGGCATCGCGACCTTCGATCAGGCCGAGGCCATCCTGGAGCGAGGCGAGGCGGATTGCGTGGCGGCCGCCCGCCAGACCCTCGCCGATCCCGACTGGTTCCGGAAAATCCGGCTCGGGTACGGCGATCGGGTGCGGCGCTGCGAGTTCACGAACTACTGCGAGGGGCTCGACCAGCGCCACAAGCAGGTCACGTGCAAGCTCTGGGATCGGGCGTTCGATCCCGCCGACCCCGCGGTCAGCCTCGCGAGCGACGGTCGGCGCCGCCTGAGCGCGCCGCCGTGGTCGCCTCCCGACGAGGGCTGACTCGGGCAGACTTCCCGTGGCGTCCTGCCCGATGCCCCGGAGCGATCGATGCCGGCTGGCCTTCGACCGCACGAAAATCGGGCGTGACCCGGCTGGCCCGCCGGATGCACAATGCGCCCCGCGAAGACACGACGACGGAGGCGCGCGATGGCGATCGACATGAAGGAGCCGGCGACGAGGGCTCCCTGGCCCCCGAAGGAAGAGAACGATCCGCTCTACCGCTATCCCAAGCCGTATCCGGTTGGGAGGGCCAAGGGCGAGAGCTTCTTCACCATCGCGCGCAAGCACAAGATCGGCG
>QHSM01000298.1 GCA_003221595.1 Candidatus Rokuibacteriota bacterium
CGGGAGCCCAGACGGCGCTCAGCGGCCTGCGCGGGCGCCTCGCACCGCGGCGCCTGCGCCCCCGGCGCGCCAGCGCCGGCTAGCCGCGACACGACGTTCGCGGCGCTGCTCACCGAGCTCCGCCGTGAAAGGGCGCCCTCGCTCCTGCTCGACGGCAAGCTCGCCGTCTCGGAGGTCGCCGCGGGCTTACCGCGGCGCCGGCCAGTAGTCGTCGCGGTCGTCGCTGCCTCCGCCGAGCCCATCGGCCGCCGTCCGTGTGATAAATTGGCTCACCCACGATCTGGAGGTGGCGCATGACGCTGAAGCCGTCTCGCCGTGCCGTGCTGCTCGCGCTCGCGTCGCTGGCGCTCGTCGCCGGAACCGCGCTCACCGCCGATGCCCAGAAGAAGGGCGGAATCCTGCGCGTCGGCAATCTGGGCGAGCCGCCGGCGCTCGACGCCCACTGGACGACCGCGAGCATCACCGAGATGCTGACCAACCACATCTACGAAGGGCTCTATAGCCTCGACAGCAACAACCGGCCGATCCCGATGCTGGCCGAGAGCCACACCGTGAGCAAGGACGGCCTCGTCTACACCTTCAAGCTCCGCCAGGGCGTGAAGTTCCACAACGGCAAGGAGATGACCTCCGACGACGTGGTCGTCTCGCTGGCCCGCTGGGGCAAGCAGTCCGTCTACGGCAAGACGCTCTTCTCCCAGGTCGCGGAGTGGAAGGCGCTCGACAAATACACGGTCGAGATGAAGCTGAAGGAGAAGTCGGCGATCGTCCTGATCTCGCTGGCGGTGCCGAACAATTTCGGCGCCATCTATCCCAAGGAAATCGCCGAGAAGTTCGCGCCCGAGGTGAAGACGACCGAGTGGATCGGCACCGGCCCCTTCAAGCTCGCCGAGTGGAAGCCCGACCAGTACATCCGCATGGTCCGTTTCGACGAGTACAAGTCGCGCAACGAGAAGCCGAACGGCTACGGCGGCGGCAAGACCGCGTACCTCGACGAGGTCCGCTTCCAGCCCGTGCCCGAGGTGGCCACGCGGGTGGCCCAGGTGGAGACCGGCGAGCTCGACTTCGCCGACGACCTGAACCTCGACGCGTACGATCGTCTCAAGAAGAATCCGAATCTCCGTCCGATCGTCTCCAAGCCGTACTACTGGCTCGTCGCCGTCCTCAACAAGAAGGAAGGCCTGATGACGAACCAGAAGCTCCGCCAGGCGTGGCAGGCGGCGATCGACATCGAGCCGATCATGAAGAACGTGGCGGGCGGCCACACCGAGTTCTACCGGATGGACTCGAGCCTCATCCCGCCCGAGATTCCGGCCTGGCACACGAAGCTCACCGGGCTGCCCTGGAACGAGCGCAGCAAGGACAAGGTCAAGAGGCTCCTCGCCGAGGCCGGCTACAAGAAGGAGCCGATCCGGTTCATGACGACCCAGGAATACAAGTGGATGTACGACTTCGCCCTCCTGTCCAAGCAGCAGCTCGAGGATGTCGGCTTCGCCATCGATCTGCAGGTGGTGGACTGGGCGACGCTCGTCAAGCGCCGCAACAACTCCAAGGAGTACGACGCCTTCACCACCGGCATCGGGGCCTTCTACGACCCGACTCACGCCAACTTCCTGACCGCGAGCTGGCCGGGCTGGACCACCGACGAGGACATCCTGAAGCTCCAGGCCGAGATGGCGCGCGAGACCGACCTCAAGAAGCGGCAGGCGCTGTGGGAGCAGCAGACCCGGCAGTTCTACGAGAAGGTGCCGGTGATCCGTTACGGCGATCTCTTCGGGCTCCGGGCCATCCGCAACACGACGAAGGGGTTCAACGACAAGACGGAGCGCGTGCGCTTCTACAACGTCTGGGTCGAGAAGTAGCGGCGTGAGGTCGCGGGCGCCGTTGTCCCCGGCGGCGCCCGCGGGGCTCCGGTGACGGTCTATCTCGTCCGGCGGCTCCTGGCGCTGGTGCCCGTGCTGGCGGTGGTCGTCACCGTCGTGTTCCTGCTGATTCACCTGATTCCCGGCGACCCGGTCGGTGTCATGCTCGGCCCCGACGCCACGCCGGCCCAGATCGAGTCGACCCGCCGCGCCCTCGGCCTCGACCGCCCGCTGTACGAGCAGCTCTTCAAGTTCTACGTGCGCGTGCTGCAGGGCGACCTCGGCCAGTCGTACTTCCTCGACCGCCCGGTCGTGACGGCCCTGCTGGAGCGCGCCGAGCCGACCCTGGTCCTGACCTTCTCGGCGCTGCTCGTCGCCGTGCTGATCGGCGTGCCCTCCGGCATCATCGCCGCCGCCTACCCCGGCTCGCTCTGGGACCGGGCGCTGATGCTGGGCGCGCTGCTCGGCGTCTGCGTCCCCGGCTTCTGGCTCTCGCTGAACTTCATCTACCTCTTCGCGGTCCGGCTGGGCTGGCTGCCGGCGGCCGGCTACGCGTCTATCTTTGCGGACCCGCTGGCGGCGCTGCGCTACATGGTGCTGCCGGCGGTCTCGCTCGGCTTCAACCAGTCGGCGCTGATCGCGCGCATCAGCCGGTCGTGCATGCTGGAGGCGCTCCAGCAGGATTACATCCGGACCGCGCGCGCCAAGGGGCTCTCGCAGGGCGTCGTCACGTGGGTCCACGCCTTTCGCAACGCGCTCGTCCCGGTCGTGACCGTCATCGGTATCACGATGGCGATCCTCATCGGCGGCGCCGTGGTGACCGAGATCGTCTTCAACATCCCCGGCCTCGGGCGCCTGATCATCTCGGCGGTGCTGCGCCGCGACTACCCGGTGGTGCAGGGCGTGATCCTGGTCACCGCCACGGCCTACGTCCTCATCAATCTTGCGGTCGATGCGCTCTACGTGGTCATCGATCCGCGGATCCGCTATGAGTGAGATCCGGCGCTTCGCGCGCAACCGCAACATCGCCGTCGGCGCGGGCGTCCTCGCCCTCGTGGTCCTGGCGGCGCTCCTGGCGGGCGTCGTCTCGACGCACGACCCCCGCCGGCTCAACCCGGCCGAGCGCCTGAAGGCGCCGAGCGCCCGGAACTTGCTCGGCACCGACGAGTTCGGACGGGACGTGTACAGCCTCGTCCTGCACGGCGCCCAGGTCTCGCTGCTCGTCGGGGTCACGACGATGCTCCTCACGTCGCTGGGCGGGATCGTGATCGGCCTGACCGCCGGCTACTACCGCCGGGTGGACCTCGTGCTCATGCGCGTCATGGACGGGCTCATGGCCTTTCCGGCCATCCTGCTGGCCATCGCGCTCATGGCGGCGCGCGGCCCGGGCATCGGCAACGTCGTCTTCGCGCTCTCCGTCGTGTACACGCCCCGCACCGCCATGCTGATCCGCAGCACCGTGCTGAGCCTCCGCGAGCTCGACTACGTCCAGGCCGCCCGGGCCCTCGGCCGGCGCGATCTGGTCATCGCGTTTCGACACATCCTGCCCAACTGCGTGGGTCCGCTCCTGGTGCAGTCCAGCTTCGTCTTCGCCTACGCCATCCTGGCCGAGGCCATCCTGGGCTTCCTCGGCGTCGGCGTGCCGCCGTACGTGCCGTCGTGGGGCAACGTCATCGCCAGCGGAAAGAACGTGATCCGCGAGGCGTTCTGGGTGAGTCTCTTCCCCGGTCTGGCGCTGACGCTCTCGGGCCTCGCCCTGAACCTCCTGGGCGACGGTCTTCGTGACGTGCTCGACCCCCGGTTGCGGGTACAGTAGGCAGAGCACCTCAAGGAGGTTCCATGGCACTCGAGCAGCAGCTCAACGACACGCTGACCAAAGCGATGAAGGAGAAGGACGCGCCGACCGCCGACGTGGTGCGGATGATCAAGTCGAAGATCGGCGAGCGGCGGACCGCGAAGGGCTTCACCGGGACGATCGACGATGCGCTCGTCCTCGACGTCATCGGCGCGTATCGCAAGCAGCTCCAGAAGGCGCTGGTGGAGTTCGAGAAGGTGGGCGAGCGCGGCGCCGCGCACGCGGCGCAGCTCCGCTTCGAGCTCGCGTTCTGCGAGCGTTACCTGCCCAAGGGGATGGACGAGACGGCGCTGCGCGCGCTGGTCCGCGAGCGCCTCGACACCCTCAAGATCGCCGACGCCAAGCAGGTGGGCCGGCTGATCGGCGACGTGATGAAGACGCACAAGGGCCAGGTGGATGCCGCGGAGGTGAAGCGGGTCGCCGAGGAGATGCTGAAGGGGTAGGCCGCCCGCGACTCGCACCACTCCACCAGCTCGCGATGCCGGATTCGGTCGCTCCCTCAGAAGACGACGACTCCGCGCGCCACCTGGCCGCTCCGAAGCGCGGCGAACCCCTCGTTGATCTCGCTGAGCTTGTAGGTCCGGCTCACCAGCTGGTCGATCTTCAAGCGGCCGTCGAGATAGAGATCGACCAGGCGCGGAAAATCGAGATTGGGCCGCACCGAGCCGTACATCGTGCCGCGGAGCGTCTTCTCCTGGAGCGCCATCGCGTAGGGCGTGATCGGCGCCCGCACGTTCATGGCCGCCATGCCGACGATGACCGCCGTGCCGCCGGGGCGGATGGCGTCGAGGATCTGCAGCGTCGTCGCCTCGCCGCCGATCGCGTCGAACGCGTAATCGGCGCCGCGGCCGCCGGTGAGGCCGCGCACCGTGTCGACCACGTTCTGGCTCCCGGCGTTGATCGTGTGCGTGGCGCCGAACTCCCGCGCGTACTGGAGCTTGTTGTCGAGGAGATCGCAGGCGATGATCAGCCGCGCGCCGGCCAGGCGCGCGCCCTGGACGACGTTCAGCCCCACGCCGCCGCAGCCGATCACGACGACCGACGCGCCGGCCTCGACCTCGGCGCACCGGGTCACCGCCCCGACCCCGGTCGGCACGCAGCAGCCCATGAGCGCCGCCTGCGGCCACGGCATCTCCTTGCGGACCGGCACCAGCATCTCGGCGGGGCACACGACCGACTCCGCGAACGTTCCGATGCGCGCCATCTGGAAGATGTCCTGCCCGTCCCGCTTGAGCCGGCAGGTGCCGTCGAGCATCATCCAGCGCGCGGTCTGATGGCCGTCGCAGAGAATCGAGCGCCCGATCGAGCAGTAGAGGCAGCGGCCGCACTGCGGACGGAACGAGAAGATGACGTGATCGCCCGGCTTCACGTTGGCGACGCCGGCGCCCACTTCCTCGACGATGCCCGCCGCCTCGTGGCCGAGCACCATCGGCAGCGGCAGCGTCCAGTCGCCGTTCATGATG
>QHSM01000299.1 GCA_003221595.1 Candidatus Rokuibacteriota bacterium
TAGCCCCGCCCCGATCAGCAAGATCGTCATCACCGGAACGAGCAGGAGCGCGGTGCCGAGATCCGGCTGCTTGACGATCAGCACGGCCGGCACCGCGACGATCGGCAGCGCCATGATGAGAGTCGTTCGGCCCACCGGCTGCGCCCAGCGGGACGTGACCGCCCAGACCGCCATGAGCAAGAAGCAGAGCTTGAACAGCTCGGAGGGCTGGATCGACAGCGGGCCCATCACGATCCACCGTCGCGCGCCCGATACCGTCCGGCCCAGCACGAACACGGCGATCAGCGCGGCGAGACCCAGGCAATACAGGGCGGGGGCGGCCCGCACGAGCCTGCGGTAGTCGAGGCTCGCCACCAGCACCATGACCGTGAGGCCGATCGTGAACCAGAGGAGCTGACGGACGACGACGCTGCCGCCGGCGCGGCCCACGTTCAGGCTCGCCAGCGTCACCGCGCTCATCGTGATCAGTCCGAATGCGACCACCAGCAGCGCCCAGTCCACGTTCTGCAGCAGGCGCCTGTCGATCCGAAGCACTAGCCGGCGAACCCCACCGCGGCGATCCTCTCCAAGAAGATCGCATTCAGGATCTTTCGCGCGATCGGCGCGGCGACCTGGCCGCCCTTACCGCCCCGCTCGGCAATCACCACCACCACGACCTCCGGCGCCTTCGCCGGGGCGAACGCGGCGAACCACGCGTGATCCTGGCCCTTCTCGGCCTTCGACTTGGCGATCATCTGCGCGGTGCCCGTCTTGCCCGCGATGTCGAGGCCGGGGATTCGCGCCGCCGCGCCGGTTCCCCCGTCGTTGACCACCGACCAGAGGCTCTGCCGGAGGAACGCCCACACGACCGGCGACAGCTCGACGTGGCCGTTGACCTGCCCCTGGTCGCTCCAGACGACCCCGCGATCGGGACGCTCGACCCGCTGCACGAGACGCGGCCGCCAGAGGACGCCGCCGTTGGCGACCGCCGCCATGAAGCGCGCGACCTGCATCGGCGTCACGAGCAGGGTCCCCTGCCCGATCGACATGTTGATTGTCTCGCCGAGCGGGAACGCCCGGCCCTGACGCCCGCGCGCCGCCTGGGGCTTCGGCAAGAGGCCGTACTTCTCGCCGGGCAGGTCGATGGCGGTCGGCTGGCCGAACCCGAAGGCGCTCGCGTAGCGCACGATCGCGGTGCCGCCGATCTTGAGGCCGGCTTCGTAGAAGAAGACGTTGCACGAGTGCTGGATCGCGCCGTGGAGATTGACGGTCCCGTGTCCGCCTTCCTTCCAGTCCTTGAAGATCGTGGCGCCGAGCTGGAACTCGCCGCTGCAGTACGTCCGGTCGAGCGGCGTGATCGTACGCTCTTGCAGGCCGGCCGCCGCCACGACGATCTTGAACACGGAGCCGGGCGCGTACTGAGTCTGGATGGTGCGGTTGAGCAGCGGGAAGTTCGGATCCTGCACCACCCGCAGCCAGGCGTCGCGATCGATGGTCCCGGTGAAGCGGTCGATCTCGAAGGCGGGCGTGGACACCATCGCGAGCACGTCGCCGCTGCGCGGATCCATGACGACGACGGCGCCGGCCTGGCCCTCCATCGCGCGCTCGGCCGCCTCCTGGATCCCGCGATCGATCGTCGTGATCACCTGCGCGCCCGCGTGGGGCTCGGTCTGCTGCACGAGGCGAACCGGGCGCCCCATCGCGTCGACCTCGATGCGCTCTCCGCCGTCCTGGCCGCGCAGGTGCTCGTCGAGGAGCCGCTCGAGGCCGCTCTGGCCCACCATCTCGCCGCGCCGGTAACGACCCTGCTTGAGCTGCTCGTCGTTCGCCTCGCGCACGTATCCCAGGAGATGGGCGGCGAACCGGCTGTTCGGGTACACGCGCTGGGGCTCGACCTCGGTGATGACCCCGGGAAGCTCGAGCTTCCATTCCTCCACCTTGGCGACGTCGGCGAGCGAGAGGCCTCGACGCACGCGCACCGGCAGGAGCGAGTCGGGCTGCACGCGGGCCACCGCGTCGGTCAGCTCCTGGAAGGGAATGCGGAGCAGCGAGGCGACGCGGCCGAGGACCGCATCCCGCGTCTCGTCGTCGCGCGGCAGCTCGCGCGGAATCAGCGACAGGGTGAAGGCCGGACGGTTGTCGACCAGCGGCATCCCGTGGCGATCGAAGAGGATGCCGCGCGGCGCGGCGATCGGCCGGACCCGGATCCGGTTCTTGTCCGACGCGTCGAGGAACCGGCCGCCCTCGAGCACCTGGAGATACCAGAGCTGCCCGACCAGGACGAGGAACGCGAAGATCGTCGCCGTGGCGATCACCATGACGCGCTGGCGTCCGGGATCGCGCCGACTCGACAGGGATCGGCGGGCGATGCTCACGAGGGCTGTCCCTGGAAGCGCTCGCGCAGGACCTGCGACGCGGCCAGGCTCAGCACGACCGCGGCGCCGACGAACCCGTTGAAGAGCGCCTGTGGGAGCACGACGTACATCATGAGCTCGCCGAACGGCGCCGGGAACCGGAAGATCTGCAGAAGGGAGAACCGCGCGAGCCCCTCCAGGATGGTGAGCACGACGAGCCCGGACACCTGCACCAGCGGCTGACTCACCCGGAGCCGCTCGCCGGCGAAGCCGATCCCGAACCCGATGATCGCCTTCGTGAGGGCCTGGACCCCGATGAGGCCGCCGCCGGCCGTATCTTGAAGCAGTCCGGTGACGAACCCCGCGAGACACCCGAATTCGGGGCCGCGTCGGAGCGCCAGCAGAATGACCATGATCAGCGGCAGATCGGGCGTCACCCCTCTGACGCTCACCATCGGCGTCAGGGTCGCGTGCGCGACCGAGCCCCCCGCGACCGTGAGCACGAGCAGGCCGCGCATCAACCGTCCGCCGGGAAGAACGCGGTGAGATCGCGCTGCGTGTCGCCGGTCACCAGCAGCACTTCATCGACCCGCGCATAATCGACCGCCGGCGTCAGCTCGGCATAGTGGAAGAGCGCGGCGCCGCGGTTGTCGATCGCGCGCACCGTGCCGATCGGGATGCCGCGCGGGAAGAGCCCGCCTTGCCCGGCCGTCACCAGCACGTCGCCGTTCTGGATCGACGCGCCGTCGCGGGCCATGAACTTGAACCGGAGCGTCCCGCGTGGATCACCCTCGACGATACCGGGCGTGCGGGTTCTCAGGACGTGGGCGCCCACGGTGGACGCGGGATCGGTCAGCACCTGGACGATCGACGCGCCCGGGCGGACGTCGACGATTCGGCCGACGAGACCGTCGGGCGAGATCACCGCGCTCAGCCGCGGAATGTTGTCGCCCCGGCCGCGATTGACCGTGAGCGACCGGATCCAGCCGCCCCACTCGCGCCCGATGATCTCCCCGGACAGCGTCGTGAGCGGGAGCTTCTCCTGCAGCCCGAGGAGACGACGCAGGCGCTGGTTCTCGACGTCGGTGTCGCTCACCCGCAGCGCCCGGACGCGCAGCTCCTGGACCTCCTCGCGCAGGCGATGGTTCTCGGCGCGCACGGTCTTCCAGTCGAGGTAGGTGGCCCAGAGACCGAAGGTGGCCCGACTCGCCCGGGCGAGCCCGGTCTGGACCGGAGCGGTCACCATCGTCAGGAGGTCGCCTGCGGCCGAGCCGTACCCGCGCGTCTGGAGCGTGAGGAGCAGCAGGCAGACCCCCACGAGGGAGACGAGCAACAGCAGCTTCTGAATCTTCACCTTCCGAAACCCCCCGGAGAGGAGCGCTGGAACCCCGCGATGCTACGCGGGGATGGCCACCTTCTTCAGGAGATCGAGCTCGTCCAGCACTCGCCCTGTCCCGAGGGCGACGCAAGACAGCGGGTCGTCGCCCGGCGTGACCGGGAGGTTCGTCTCCTGACGTAGCAGGTGGTCCAGGCCCCGAAGCAGCGCGCCGCCTCCGGTGATGACGATGCCCTTGTCCACGATGTCCGCGGCGAGCTCGGGCGGCGTTCGTTCCAGACACGTCCGCACCGTCTCGACGATCGTCATCACGGGCTCGCGAAGCGCTTCCCGGATTTCCTCGTCAGTGATCACGATGGTCTTGGGAATCCCGTCGATCAGGTCGCGCCCCTTCACTTCCATGGTCCGGCGGTCGCCGCCCATGGGGTACGCGGACCCGAGCGTAACCTTGATCTCCTCGGCGCGTCGCTCGCCGACGAGCAAGTTATAGTGCTTGCGGATGTACTGAACGATCGCCTCGTCCATCTCGTCGCCCGCGATCCGGACCGACTTCGAGTAGACGATGCCGGACAGCGAGATGACGGCGACCTCGGTCGTACCGCCTCCGATGTCGACGATCATGTTGCCGCCGGGCTCCTGGATGGGCAGGCCCGCGCCGATCGCCGCCGCCATCGGCTCCTCGATCAGGTAGACCTCGCGCGCGCCCGCCTGCATCGCCGAGTCGCGGACCGCGCGCTTCTCGACCTGAGTGATTCCCGACGGCACGCCGATGACGATGCGCGGCCGCACCAGCGTCCGCCGGCGGTGCACCTTCGAGATGAAGTAGTGCAGCATCTTCTCGGTCACGTCGAAGTCGGCGATGACGCCGTCCTTCAGGGGCCGGATCGCGATGATGTTCCCCGGGGTGCGCCCGAGCATGGCCTTCGCCTCGCGCCCGACCGCGAGCACGGAGTGATCGGCCTGGTGGATCGCGACGATGGAGGGCTCGTTCAGAACTATGCCCTCGCCGCGGACGTACACGAGCGTGTTTGCCGTCCCGAGGTCGACCGCGAGATCATTGGAGAACATCCCCGCCAGAAGGTTGTAGAACATCACCGCTCCATCGCTCGTCGATTGAACCCCCGCGTCGGGGTTCTAACAGTAGCACAGTCCGTGCCACCCCGAAACGAAAACTCCATT
>QHSM01000300.1 GCA_003221595.1 Candidatus Rokuibacteriota bacterium
GACACCGAAGGCGACGATGAACGCGGCGAAGATGAGCACGGGCAGGTAGGCCGACAAGATTTGCCTCCTTCGGATCGACTCGGGCGCTCAGTATAGCACGCGCCTCGCGGGGCTCGCGGCCGCCGCTGGCTTTCGTTGGCTCCGCACCTATCGTGCTAGACTGCCACCGATGCGGGTTCTCGTGGTCGAGGACCAGGCCGACCTCGGCGACGTCTTTCGCGATTATCTTTTCGAGCTCGGTCACCAGCCCGTCGTCGTCCACACCGCCGAGGCCGCGCTCGCCAGGCTCAAGACCGAGCGCCCGGACGCGATCCTCCTCGACGTCCAGCTTCCCGGGATGAGCGGGATCGACTTCCTCCAGCTCCGTCCGGTCCGCGCCCTCGGCGTTCCGATCGTCGCGGTCTCCGGCGTCGTCAACGAGAGCCAGGCCCGCGAGTGCCTCCAGCTCGGCGCGGCCGACTTCATGGGCAAGCCGGTCCAGCTCGACCGGCTGAACGAGGTCCTGACGTTCCTCGAGCCCCACGCCATGAGCCGTCTCGCCGCGCGCGAGCATCCGAACCGGCGCCAGTCGCCGCGCGCCCGCCTGTCCCTCCCCGTGAGCCTCTTCGAGTACGGCGGTCGCGAGCTCGCGGGGCAGCTGACCGAGGTGGGCGTGACGGGCGGCAAGGTGCGCCTGTCGGCGGCGCTCGAGGCCGACACCATCGCCAAGCTCGTCTTCACGCTCCCTGACGGAGGTCCGCCGCTCGAGGTCGTCTCGATCCTCGTGCGGACCGACCCGGACGGCTACGCGTTCACGTTCGTGCGTCTCCCCGTGCGCGACGCGGAGCGTCTCCGGGAGCTGGCGCACTCGGCCCCGGGATCGGAGCAGCCCTAGCCAGGCGTGGGGTCTTACCGGTGCCGGAGAGCATCGGCGGCGAGCGCCGCCGCCTCGGCCTCCGAGTCGGGTCCCTGGAGAACGAGCGAGCGATAGCGAGACGCCAGGAGCCGCGGCGCCTCGAAGCCGCCGCCGTTCGCCGCGTGCCGCTCGGCCACTCGCGTCACGGTCTCGAGGAGACGATCGAAGTGACCGACCATGCGGCGACGGACGTCGCCGTACCCCTTGACGAGCTGCGCCGCCCGAGCGATCTCGCACGCGAGCTCGGTGTCCCACACCCCGCATCGCTCGACCGCGGCGAGCCATCGCTCGATGCGCGCGTGCTCCTCGCGGGCGCGGTAGGAGATCGGGCGCAGGGGCCGTAGCAGGGTGAGCAACCAGACGCGCAGGTAGCCGCTCACGGTCGTTGTCTTCACGTGCTGGCCCAGCGCCGGGCGGCCGTGGGGCCAGCGGCGCTCGGCCCAGCGCGCGAACGGCGCGACGAGCCGGTAGGGCAGCACGCCGTAGATCTCGTCCAGGTCCGGCTTGAGGAAATCGGTCACGACGATCTCCCCGCCGTCGGCCCCTTTTTCCCGGGCGATCCGCTCGAAGCGGCCGGCCCGTGTCTTGAGCTGCGCCACGCGGACGGCGTCCTCGTAGCTCATCCACACCGCGAGGTGGCGGGCGACCGTTCGAGCGAGCTCGAGGTGGCCGCGCTGGACGAACGGCCGCAGACGCCGCAGGTACTGCTCGGCGTAGGCGCGGCCCTGGTAGTCGATGAGACGCGCGAGCGCCGGATACAGGATGGGGCGTAGCTCGCCCGGGAAGCTCTCCGCCATCTGCGCCACGTCCGGGCTCGGAGGCGTTGCGGGAGGAGCCGGGGCGGCGGACGCCGCTCCGCGCGCGGCCGCCGCGAACCCGGCCTCGAACCCACGGAGGTTGGCGTCCACCTGAACGCCCTTGGCGCGGATCGCCTGCCGGTACGCGTCGCCGCTGAGCGGCAGAGCGCCCGAGCCGGCGAGGGCGCCGAGGAGCACGGCGTTGGCCTCGCTCCGGTGCTCGCGGGCCAGCGCGAGCGCGTCGAAGGCGACGAGCGAGCGCGAGAAGGCGCGCGCCGCCTCGTGGAGACGCTCGATCGGATAGATGCCGCCTCCGGTCACGATCTTCTCGTGGATCGAATAGAGCCGGTGGGTGCTGGCGATGATCGTCGTCCGCGCCGGCGACGGGAACCCGAGCTCGATCGAGCGACCGACCTCGAGGAACTCGGGGGCGAGGAGGACGTCGAGCGCGCCCGGCACCGGGTAGAGCGAGAAGATCGGCGGAAGGTCCTCGGTGCCGCCGCGCTCGGTGGCGAGCTCGACGTAGTAGCTCGTGGAGCCCGTCCGCTGAGCGACGCCGGGGATCGACGTGCCGTGAACCGGATAGCCGTCGGCCATGGCGGCGTCGACGATCCATTCCAGGAGCACGCCGCCCCCCTGCCCGCCGACCGCCGGGATCAGGAGGCTCAGGAGAGGTCGATCGGTCACGCCGTGGCGGCAGCGAGCCGGCGGATGACGGCCTTGCGAACGCGGCTCACGAACCGGGTCCACCGCGTCGGGTTCGTGATCACCTTGACCTCGTAGAACGAGGGGCAGAGCACCGCGGCGTGGGCGACCTCGCCGCAGACGCCGCAGCCCACGCACGTGTCGTCCACGTGGGCGATCGGATCCTCGCGAAGGGGGTCGGGGCTCTCGCGCAGGGTGAGCGAGGGGCAGCCGTTCAGGCGCATACACGAGTGATCGCCCGTGCACACGTCGGGATCGACGCCGAAGCGCGGCTGGACGACCTGCTGGCCGGCGGCCGCGCGCTGCCGGATCCGCGGTCGCTCCCGGCGCTGAAGCTCGAGCATGCACTCGTTCCGGGCGATGATGACCTTGAGCCCGGCGGCGCGCGTTGTCAGCGCTTCGCGGAAGGTCGCCAGCACCTCGCCGATCCGGTAGGAATTCACGGTGCGGATCCACTTCACGCCCAGGCCCCGCAGGGCCGCCGGGATCGTCATCGGCAGGGGCTCGTTGCGCGCGTTCTTGCCGGTCGACGGCACGTGATGCTGGCCGGTCGCCGCAGCATAGAAATTGTCGAGGATCACCAGGACCGAGTCCTGACGGTTGTACATCGCGTTGGCGACGCCGTTGGTGAGGCCGTTGTGCCAGAAGCCCCCGTCGCCCATCACCGAGATCGTGCGCTTGCCGAACAGCGGCGACACGGCGCTCGACGACGCGAGCCCCATGCCGTAGCCGAGGACGGAGTTGCCGACGTTGAACGGCGCCTGCGTCGAGAAGGTCGAGCAGCCGATGTCGGCGGCCACGTGGGTATCGCCGATCGCCGGCTCTCGCTGCCGGAGGATCTTGAGCGCGCTGAACACGGGCCGCTCCGGGCAGCCGGTGCAGAAGGACGGCGGCCGCTTGGCGACCGGCTCCTTCAGCACCGTTCCCACCTTCTCGCGGTGCGCGGTGAGCGCCCGATACCGCTCCTCGATCGCGCCGCTCGACTGGGACTTGAGCCCCGCCGAGGTGAGGAAGCGGCGCAGGCCGCCGATGACGAGGTGCGGGACGTACTCGCCGTGGGGCGAGAAGAGCTCCTTGCCCTGGATCTCCACGTCGAGCCGCGCCTCGTGGGCGAGCGCCTTGAGCTCGCGCTCGATGTAGTTCGGCATCCCCTCTTCCACCACCAGCACCCGGCGCTTGCCGCGCAGGAACCCGATCAGCTCCTCCGGAACCAGCGGATGGATGGCGTTGAGCACCATGAGGGGAATCGGCGTGCGGCCGCGCGTGTCGGCGAGGCCCAGCACGTGGAGCCCCCGAAGCGTCGTGTTCCAGAGGCCGCCCTGCATGACGATCCCGAGGTGCTCCTCGTCGCCGCGGATGTGCTCGTTGAGCTTGTGCTCGACGATGTAGCGCCGCGCGGCCGGCAGGCGCGTCTCGAACTTCTGCGCCTCCATCTGATACGTGAACGGCGGCAGGTTGATGCGGTCGATGCTGAAGCTCGGCGAGGTGAGCGGCGCCCGCATGCTGATCGCCGGGCGCACGTTGTCGCGGCATCGGAGGGTCCCGCGCATGTGGCAGGCGCGGATGCGGATCGAGAAGAAGACCGGCTCGTTGCACGCCTCGGAGAGGCCAAAACCCTCCTCGATGAATCGGGCGAAGGCGTCGAGGCTGTTGCGTGGGTCGAGGAGCGGGATCGACGACTTCAGCGCGGTCGAGTGGGTCCGCTCCTGGAGGATGGAGGCGCCCTCCCCGTAGTCCTCGCCGATCACGATGACGGAGCCGCCGATGACCCCCGCCGACGCGACGTGCGAGAGAGCGTCAGACGCCACGTTCGTGCCGACCACCGACTTCCAGGTGACCGCGCCCCGCATCGGATAGTTGATGGAGGCGCCCAGGAGCGCGGCGGCCGCCGCTTCGCTGCCGGACTGCTCGAAGTAGATGCCGAGCGGCTTGAGGAGCGGTTCGTTCGCGTCGGACAGGACGTCGATCAGGTACGAGACCGGCGCCCCCGGATAGCCGCCGACGTAGCTCACGCCGGACTGGAGCAGCGCCTTGGTGATGGCGAGGATCCCCTCGCCATGGAGGAGATCACCGGCGCCGTACCCGAGCTGCTTGACGTCCTCCGCGAACGACCGTTCCCCCATGCCGCTCCCCTACGAGATCCGCGCGCTACTTCTGCTTGGCGACGATCTGGTCCTTGATCTTGTCGTAGGTGGCCTGCGGCACGACCTTCTTCTTCGTCAGGTCGTCCTTACCCTTGTACGGGCGCCCGTCGACGATCTTCTTCGCGTACGCGTCGCCGATGCCGGGCAAAGCCTTGAGCTCGTCGGCCGAGGCGCTGTTGATGTCGACCAGCTCCTTTTTCTTCGCGTCCGACTTGGTCTCGGTCTTGGCCGACGCGTCTTTTTTCGCCGGCGCATCGGTCTTGGTCTGCGCCATGGCCGGCGAGAGCCCGAGCGAGACGGTGGCGAACAGGACGGCGACCACCACGGCGACGAGTCTGAACATTGGCGTCCTCCTCGTAACAGATTGGTAACGTCGAAATAGCGTCGACCCAGTATACATCAAATGATTTCAGGGATTTGCACGGTGT
>QHSM01000301.1 GCA_003221595.1 Candidatus Rokuibacteriota bacterium
GCTCCGTGAAGGTGGTCACGTCGACGTGTTCCCGATCTGGCCGATGTGACGGAAGAGGCGTCCTAGCCGGGAGGCCGGCGCGGGCATCGGGTAACATCTCTGCCCGTGGGAGCGATCCCCGGGCCGGCGGCCCACGACGACGTCCAGGCGCGCGTGTCGGAGGCGTTCCGCCTGGAGTACGCGCGCGTGGTCGCGTCCGTGCTGCGCATCGTGCGCGACATCGACGCGGCGGAGGAAGTCGTCCAGGAGGCGTTCGCGCAGGCGCTCGATCGCTGGCCGGTCACCGGATTGCCGGATCGTCCGGGCGCCTGGCTCCTCACGGCGGCGCGGCGGCGTGCCCTCGACCGGCTCCGCCACACCCGGCGGGTCGAGGGGCACGCCGACGCGATCGCGTACGAGGCCACGCTGGGCGCCAACGACGGAGTCCCTGACGTGACCGATCCCGAGACGATTCCCGACGATCGGCTCCGGCTCATCTTCACCTGCTGTCACCCGGGTCTGCCGGCCGACAGCCGGGTCGCCCTCACGCTCAAGCTGGTCGGCGGTCTCTCGACCACCGAGATCGCCCGCGCCTTTCTCGCGCCCGAGCCCACGATCGCCCAGCGGCTCGTGCGGGCGAAGCGAGCCATCCGCGACCGCGCGCTGCCCTACGAGGTTCCGGACGACGGCGAGCTGCCCGGGCGCCTGCCCGCGGTGCTCGCCGTGATCTATCTGATCTTCAACGAGGGCTATGCCGCGCAGAGCGGCAACGCCCTCGTGCGTCACGACCTCTGCGACGAGGCGCTCCGGCTGGGACGGATGCTGGTCGAGCTGATGCCCGAGGAGCCCGAGGTGCGCGGGCTGCTCGCGCTGATGGAGCTCCAGGCCTCGCGCGCCGCGACGCGCACCGACGCCGACGGAAACCTCGTGCTGCTCGAGGACCAGGATCGATCGCGCTGGGATCAGGCCGGGATCGTTCGCGGGCTGGCCAGCCTCGAGCGCGCCGGCCCGATGGGGCGGGCGGGGCCCTATCAGCGTCAGGCCGCCATCGCCGCCTGTCACGCCCGCGCCGCGTCCTGGGAGGCCACGGACTGGCGGCAGATCGTCGAGCACTACGAGGCGCTCGCCGCCATTGCGCCGTCGCCGGTGGTCGAGCTGAATCGCGCGGTGGCGATCGGCCTGGCTCACGGACCGGCGGCCGGCCTGGCGGCGCTCGACGACGTCGACGACACCGCGCTGCGCGGCTATCACCTGCTGCCCGGTGCCCGCGCCGACTTCCTGCGTCGGCTCGGCCGCCGGACGGAGGCCGCGACGGAGTATCGCCGGGCACTCGGACTCACCGACAACGCGCGCGAGCGGGCGTTCTACGCGGCCCGGCTCGCGGCGTGCGAGCCGGGCGAGGCGGCAAGCCCGGGCGATACACGGAGAGCATGAGCCCGCCGAAGGCCGTGGTGCTCCTGAGCGGTGGCGTCGATTCCACGACGACCGCCGCCATCGCGCGCGCGGAGGGGTTCGAGGTCTACGCGCTCACGTTCGACTACGGGCAGCGCCATCGGATCGAGATCGACCGCGCGCGGCTCGTCGGCCGGCAGCTCGGCGTGCGCGACCACGCCGTGGTGACGATCGATCTGCGCGCGTTCGGCGGGTCGGCCCTCACGAGTGACATCGCCGTCCCCAAGCACCGGTCGGTCGACGAGATCGGCGGAGGCATCCCGGTGACGTACGTGCCCGCGCGCAACACGATCTTCCTGTCGTTCGCGCTCGCGTGGGCCGAGGTTCTCGGCTCGCACGACATCTTCATGGGCGTGAACGCGCTCGACTACAGCGGGTATCCCGACTGCCGCCCGGAGTACATCGCGGCGTACCAGCGCATGGCCGATCTGGCCACGCGGGTCGGCGTCGAGGGCGGGCCGCGCCTGACGATTCACACGCCGCTCATCGCCCTCACGAAGGCCGAGATCATCCAGCGCGGCCTCGCGCTCGGCGTGGACTACCGCCTCACGACCTCCTGCTACGACCCGTCGCCGACCGGCGTCGCCTGCGGCGCCTGCGACTCGTGCCTCCTGCGGCTCCAGGGCTTCAGCGCCAGCGGCGTCGCCGACCCGATCCCGTACCGCGCCGACCCGACGTCGCCTACCGCCCCGCCTTGATTTTCAGATCCTCGTAGGGCGCGGAGTAGGAAAACCCCTTGATGTGGTCGACGCACGCCTCCTCGACCCGCGGCCCGACGCCCCAGAGGAACGCCAGCTCGTAGATCGGCACGTGCATGACCCGGTCGTACATGATCTGCTGGATCTGGTGCAGGATCCGCTCGCGCTTCTTCCGGTCGAGCTCCCGGGCCTGTGTCTGGTAGAGATCCTCGATCTCCGGCACCACCCCGTTCGCGTAAATCCCGTTCTTGGTCACGTAGACCTCGATGCGCGTGGCCGCGTTGCCGGCGGGCGCGCCGAGACCCATGATGACGCCCTTGATCTTGTGCTCGCGCCACGCGGTCAGGAACGCCGCGCGCTCCATCGTGCGGATGCGCGTGCGGATGCCGATTTCTTGCAAGTAGTTGCCGATGGCCTCGGCCAGCGAGAAGAACGGCGGAAACGGCGTGAGGTCGCCGGCGTCGAAGCCCGACGGATACCCCGCCTCCGCGAGGAGCTTCTTCGCGCGGGCCGGATCGTACGCCGGCGGGTCGTAGGCCCGCGCGAACTCGAGCACGCGCGGGATGAGCCCGCCGGTGGGGCGCGAGAGCCCGAGCGTCTCGGCCTGATTGAGCGCGTTGCGGTCGAGCCCGTGGCTGGCCGCCAGGCGCACGCGGCGGTCGTGCCACGGAGATTTCGGATCCCACTGCTCGGGCAGGTCGAGGAAGACCACGCCGGGCGGCATCGCCGCGGCCAGCCGGAGCCCCGGCGTCCGCTTGACGTCGGCGGCGATGGGTCCGCTCAAGAGGTAGACGATGTCGACGTCTCCGGCCTTGAGCGCGGCGGCGCGCGTCGTCTCGTCGGGCATGCTCTTGAACACGAGCCGCTTCACGCTCGGGACCTTGCGCCAGTAGCCGTCGAACGCCTCCATCACCAGGTCGATGCCGGGGTTGAAGCTGACGAAGCGATAGGGCCCGGCGCCCACCGGCGCCTTCTTGAAGCCGTCCTCGCCGACCTTCTCGACGTACTTCTTCGGCACGATCCACGCCGCGCCGGTGGCCGACGTGCCGTAGAAGGTCATGAAGTCGGGCCACGGCTCCTTCAGGTGAAAGCGCACGCGCCCCCCATCGACGATCTCGACCTCGCGCACGCGGTCCTTGAGCAGCTTGGCCGCGGCGCCGTGGTAGCGATCGAACGAGTACTTCACGTCGTCCGCCGTCACCGGGTCGCCGTTGTGGAACTTCACGCCCTTGCGCAGGACGAACTCGTAGGTGATCCCGTCCTTCGACACCGTCCACGACTCGGCCAGCGAGGGCGTGTTGTCCCCGCCCGGCATCGGCTTCACGAGCGCGTCGTGGAGCGCGTAGAGCACCATGAACGGCGTGATGAACGCCTCGGTGTCGCTCGGATCGAGCCAGCGGGCGGCCAGGGTCACGTGGACACCCCAGGTGAGCGTGCCATCCGGAGCGGCGCGCGCCACTTCGGCGCGAGCGAAGAGCAGGGCGAGCACGACGACCGTGACGCGCGCGAAGACCGGTCTCATGGCACCTCCCAGGCGACACCGAGATCGTGAGCGACCACCCGTAATCTGCGATCCATCGTCCAGAGACGTCCTCCCGCCACGAGGGTGGCTGCGAGAAGACCAACATCCACCCATCCGAGTCCGCGCCCCCAGAGCCGGCGTTCCGCGACCAGCGCCATCGCCTCGTCATGGGTGACCGGGGAGATACGAGGCAGCGCCCGCATGAGCGTCAGGACCTCGTCGCGGCGGGGCAGCGTGCCGCACGCCAGCTCGCCGAGCACGAAATCGTGGCACTCGGCCTCACCCCGCTCGAGGGCGGTGACGAGCGCGAAGTGCGGGCGATGAAAATGGTCGATCCAGACCGACGTGTCCACGAGCATCAGCGCGGGCGTCGCGGGCGGCGGCGGGGAGAGGCTTTGGCCGCCGGGAGCTTTCCTCCGAGCGCTGCGAGTCGGCGGGCGCTTTCTCGGGTGATCAGCGCGCGCAGACCCTCGTGAATCACTTCGGTCTTCGCCTGAAGTCCCGTCAGTCGCCCGGCTTCACGGATCAGCGCGTCGTCGAGGTTCAACGTGGTCCTCATATGCAGACGATTATGCACCATCCATGCATACGATCAACCACGATCCCGCGAGCAGCTCGATTCGGTATCATCGCCCGCGGAGGCGACGATGAAGATCAAGGCGCTCGATACGTACTTCCTGTCCGCTCCCCTGCCGCAGCCGGTTCGCACGTCCACCTCGACCATCAGCCGGGTGAGCGAGCTCATCGTGAAGCTCACGACCGACGCCGGTCTCGTGGGGATCGGCGAGGCGCACGGCCCGTTCCTGTCCCAGGGCGGCCCCGAGGGCATGCGCGCCGTCGGCCAGATCCTCGAGCGCGTGACCCCGCTCGTCGTCGGCCAGGACCCGTCGGGCATCGAGCGCATCTGGCAGGACCTCTTCGCGCTGACCTACACGAGCGTACGGGGCATCCCGACGCTCGCGCACCAGCGCCGTCAGCTCGTGACCGCTATCAGCGCCATCGACATCGCCCTCTGGGATCTCATGGGCAAGGCGACCCAGCGTCCCGTCCACGCGCTCCTCGGCGGCGCGCTCCGCTCGCGCGTGCCCGCCTACGTCACCGGCTTCTACTATCGCGACGGCGAGCGCCCGGACGACCTCCGGCGTGAGGCGGCGATGTACCTCGAGCACGGCTATCGCACGGTGAAGGTGAAGGTCGCGGGCCTGCCGCCCGAGGCCGACGCCGAGCGCGTGGGCGTGATCCGGAAGGCGGTCGGCG
>QHSM01000302.1 GCA_003221595.1 Candidatus Rokuibacteriota bacterium
CGGCGCGACGCGCCCTGCCTAGCCCGCGGCCTCGCGGAGGCCCGGGCCTACTCGAACTTGATGACCCACTTCATCTTCGGGTACTCGGGCGGCTTTCCGTCGAGGTCGACGATGCGCAGCGAGCGGTCCGGCCCCTCGAAGAGCAGGTTGCCGCTCTGGTAGCCGACGTACTTGCCCCACGCCCTCGGGATCGTGGCTTCCCTGATTCCCGCCGGGAGCTGAGCCTGCGCCGTGGCGAGGCTGAGCAGCTCGGGCCAGCCCGATTCCGTGAGGAATGGACGGGCGGCGATCACGACGAGCGCGACGGCGATGACGGTCAGCACTGCTTTCGTGTAGCGGTCCATGGTCTTGTCCTCCTCGAGAGCGATGGTACTCCGCGCAGGTTCCCGGCCAACGGGACTTTCGTCCTACTTGAACGCGGGCATCACCTGCTGGGTGAGGATCGAAAGGCTCTGCTTCACGCGCCCGGCCGGAATGAGCCCGCCGGCGTCGAGCTCGGCCACGATCCCGTTCAGGCTCAGCTCCTCTTGCAGTCCGGTCAGTCGATCGATGAGGCCCGCGGCGGAGCCGAACGCGACGCGCTGGTCGAGGATCTGCTCGTAGGACAGCGTGGCGAGCTGATCGACCCGGGCCTGCAGACGCTCGGCGGGACCGGCCCCCGTGCGCCCCACCGCCGTCTGCTGCAGACCCGCCTGCCGGCTGAAGTAGAACGTGATGCTCTCGAACGGCTCTTCCCGTGCGCCCCGCTCCGTGGTCGCGGCGTAGACGGGAATGCGCAGGTAGACGTTGCCGTTGCCCGGGTGGCCGGCCTCACGCCACGCCCGGCGGTAGGCCTGCACGTGAGCCCGAAGGTCGCGGATGTTCATCCCACGCAGGCCGACGAAGATCGGCAGCCCCATCTGGCCGACCCGGGGAAACGTCTCCTCGGTGGTGGCGGCCATCCTGAGCGGCGGGTGCGGTAGCTGATAGGGGCGGGGCGCCACCGTGGCGTTCTCGAACCGATAGTACTCGCCCGCGTAGCTGAAGGGCTCGCCCTTCCACGCCTCGAGGATGATTTCCAGCGCCTCGCGAAAGCGCGCCTGGCTCTCCGCATACGGAATGCCGTACATGTCGTAGACGCGCGGGAAGCCGCTGCGGCCGATCCCGAAATCGAAGCGGCCCTCGCTGATGTGGTCGACGGTCGCGGCCTCCTCGGCGATGCGCAGCGGGTTGTTCAGGGGCAGGACCTGCACCGCCATGCCGATCCGCAGGCGCTTGGTGCGGGTGGCGATGGAGCTCGCGACCACGATCGGGGCCGCCAGGACCGAGCGAGTGGGCGTGAAGTGCATCTCGCCCAGCCACACCCCGTCGAGCCCCCACGCCTCGGCCGCGTCGACGAGGTCGAAGCCCTCGCGAAAGGCGGACGCCTGCTCGCCGCCCCGACGGATCTCGAACTCCATGAAGATTCCGAAGTCCATCGCCACGTCGCGTCTCCTACTGGGCCTTGATCTTCATGTCCTCGTAGGACGGCCAGACGGTCATCGGCACGAGGTTGATGGTGGCGTCGGCCATCTTCGGGCCGATGCCGATCAGCGCGCGCAGGTCCATGATCGGCGCGAACATCGCCCGGTCGATCGTCAGCTGCTGGATGCGATGGAGCAGCGCCTCGCGCTTCTTCACGTCGCGCTCGCCGGCTTGTTGCTGGAACAGGTCGTCGATGTCGGGATAGCCGCCGTAGGCGTAGGAGCCCTTGGAGTAGATGAACTCCGCGACGCGGCTGGCCGCATTGCCGGAGTTGCCAACCGCGGTCATGAACACGCCGTGTAGCTTCTTTTCCCGCCACGTGGCGTAGAAGGCCGCCCGCTCCATCGGCCGCATTCTCATCTTGATACCGACCGCGTTGAGATAGTTCAGCGTGGCCTCCGCCACCGTGGGGAATCCGGGAATCGGCACGAACTCGCCGGCGTCAAGTCCGCTGGGGTAGCCCGCCTCGGCGAGCAGCTGCTTGGCCTTCTGGGGATCGTAGGGCGGCGGCTCCACCTGCAGCGCGAAGTCCATGACCCGGGGCACGATGACGCCGGCCGGCGGGCAGAAGCCCAGGCAGGCAGCCTCGTTCGTGGTCTTGCGGTCGAGCGCCAGGTTGACCGCCTGGCGCAGCCGCCTGTCGTGCCACGGCGACTTCGGGTCCCACTGGTCGGCGAACTCGAGCCAGAAGATCGACGCGTGCCGCGACGAGACGAGCTGCAGTCGCGAGTCGCGCCGCACTTCCAGCCCCTCCGGGCCGTCCAGCGCGACCGCGATATCGGCCTCGCCGGTCTTGAGCATCGCCAGGCGCGTGCTGTTGTCGGGCACGCTCTTGAGGACCAGCCGCTTGACGTTGGGCACGCGCCGCCAGTATCCGGTGTAGGCCTCCAGCACCACGTCGACGCCGGGCGTGTGGCTCACGAACTTGTAGGGGCCGGCCCCGATCGGATGCTTGCGGAAGCCGTCGTCGGTGACCTGCGTGATGTACTTCTTCGGGACGACGATGCCGGCGCCCGTCGCGGTCGTGCCCATGAACGTCATGAAGTCGGGCCACGGCTTTTCCAGGCGGAACCGCACCGTCAGCGGATCGACGATCTCCACCTGGCGGACGCGCGACTGCAGCTCCTTGGCGCCGGCGCCCTTGTAGCGCTCGAAGCTGAACTTCACGTCCTCGGTGGTCAGCGGATCGCCGTTGTGGAACTTGAGGCCGCGGCGGAGCTTGAATTCGTAGACCAGCCCGTCGGCGCTTTCCGTCCAGGACTCGGCCAGGCTCGGGCCCATCTTCTGGTTCGGCAGGGGACGCGCGAGCGCGTCGTGGATCGCGTAGAGCGTGCCGAACGGCGTGATCTGTGGCGGCGCGGAGGACGGATCGAACCAGGTCGGGGCGATCGTGACGTGCCAGGCGACGATGACGTCTCCCGACGGGACCGTCTGGGCGACGGCGACCCCGATGAGGCCGAGCGTGAGCGCCGCGATCGCGACGAGCGAAGCGATGCGGCAGCGTGATGACCGCATGATTGTGCTCCCTCCCACGAAGGGGTTGTTGTCGATCTGTTGTTGACGCGCCGAGAATATCAGATTTCCTTGACTTCCCCGGGGGCCTATGGGAGCTTCGCCGCACTCGGGACCGCTGTTTTCATTCGACAATATCCGGATTTGGTGAGGAGAGTGCCGATGGGCGCGACCAGGACCCGTAAGTCTCGCCGGGACGTCACACGCCGCGACTTCCTCAAGCGCGCTGGCTGGACCGGAGCCGGCATGACTGCGCTGATCGCGGGCGCCGGCCGAGGCCGCGCGTCGGCGCAGCCGGCCGGAGCCTACCCGGAGTGGATCGCGGCGAGCACGAAGCCGGCGAAGCGGGGCGGCACCCTTACCCGCGCCTCCGCCTGGGACCCGCCGATGATCGACCCCCGACTGACCCAGTCGGTGGGGCTCTACCAGTTTGCCGGCCTCACCAGCAATCGCCTGGTGCGCTACGCGTTCTCCGACGAAGTGACCGGCCCGAGCGACATGAGCCTCAAGGGCGATCTCGCGGAGTCCTGGCAGAGCGACGCGACCAATCGCGTGTGGACGTTCAAGCTCCGGCAGGGCGTCAAGTGGCAGAACGTCGCGCCGCTCAACGGGCGCGAGCTCACCGCCGCCGACGTCAAGTACTGCTTCGAGGCGTACGCGAAGGAGGGCGTGCAGACCTTCACGTTCCAGGAAGTCGAGGGCATGGAGACGCCCGACAAGCACACCCTGCGCGTCCACCTCAAGACGCCGAACACGCTCTTTCCCCAGAACCTGGCCGAGCCCATCGCGCTCATCTTCTCGAAGGAGGTGCTCGAGGAGGACGGCGATCTCAAGAAGCGGCTGATCGGCACCGGCCCGTACATCATGAAGGAGCACACCCGCAAGGTCCGGGTGGTCCTGCAGCGCAATCCCGACTACTTCGACAAGGGCCGCCCGTACATCGACGAGTACATCATCCTCTCGACGCCTGACGACGCGACGCGCGTGGCCGCGTTCCGTACCGGGCAGAGCGATGTCATCTGGCGCGCGAGCGTGAGCGACGCCGAGGCCATCCGCAAGAGCAACCCGGCGGTCCTGGCGCAGGCGTACCACAACACGCTCGCGCCGTTCGGGCTGGCCCTGGCCCAGGACCGTCCGCCCTACAACGACGTGCGGGTGCGGCGCGCGATCTCGATGGCCATCGATCGCCAGAAGCAGGTCGACACGGTCTTCGAGGGCCACGGGATCCCGGGCTGGGGCGTGCCCTACATCTACTACCAGGACAAGGCGCCGACCCTGAAAGAGCTCGGCCCCTGGGTCCAGTACCGCCCTGACGAGGCGAAGAAGCTCATGGCCGAGGCGGGCCAGGGCAAGGGCTTCGAGGCGACCCTGTTCTACTACGAGTACTTCCCGCAGATGAGCTCGCAGGTTCAGCTCGTCCAGCAGGATCTGAAGAGGAACCTCAACATCGACATCAAGATCCAGAAGCTCGACTACACGACCTATTACGGCCGCTACGTCGACAGCAAGTGGGACGGGATGTCCTGGGGCTTCCAGTCCGGGCACGCGATCGGCCTGGACGAGCGGACCTACCAGTACATGCACTCGAAGTCACCGAAGAACTTTTTCCGCGTCAACGATCCGACCATCGACGACTTGACCACGAAGCTGCGCCGG
>QHSM01000303.1 GCA_003221595.1 Candidatus Rokuibacteriota bacterium
GACTGGAGCGACCTCATGGGCCACGCCCAGCTCATTCGGATCGATCCCGACGGCCTCCGGGGCGGCTCCGACCCAAGGGCCGACGGGGCTGCCCTCGGCACCGCCCCGAGGCCATGACCGGCGAAGCGTACGTCACCGACCCTTCACACCCGCTCGCCGTCCCATCCACCGCGGCCTCGAAAGCGAAGTATCCGCAGTACGACTCCGGCGTCGAGCCCCCGTTCCGTCCCTTCTGGGCGCTCCGCCCCACGACGGCGCGCGCGTGGACCCTGGAAGGCTTCCCGCGAGGCGCGACTCGCTGGCGCTTCGCAGAGCGCTGACTCGTCAGCTCAGGGGGATCTCGCGCTCGAAGACGACGAACCGTGAGCGGCGCGCCGTGTCGAGGGCTTTCCTGATGTCGGGCTCGCCCGCCCCGGCGCCCTGGCGCAGCAGGGTCTCGAAGAACCCGACGTAGAACGCGTCGGGCTCGACGACAACGGCCAGGCGCGCGCGTGTCCCCGCGCTCGGCACTTTCACGCGGAATGTCAGGATCGCGCTCTGTCCCGGCCGGAGCCGCGTGTCGAAGACCTCGCGCGACAAATCCAGCGCGACCTCGCGGCCGACGATCTTTTCCTGCCGGCTTCCGGCGATCGCCAGACCCGTCTCGTCCACCAGCTCGGCGCTCAGGACGACCCGCGGGGTGACGTAGGTCGGAAAGGCGTGACCGATGCGCGTACTGGTCACCCGCAGCGTGACGACCGCGACGTCGCCCGCACGGTACCGGGCGGCGCCCGGACGCGCGGTGATCGTGAGCCCGGAGCGCACCATGTCGGCGTCGTGAATGCCGCGCCACCGGTGCCGCCGCTCCGGCATGTGGCAGTCCTGGCATTGCACGCCCGCGCGGGCGAACCGACTCGCCTTCCACTCGTTGTAGGTGTTCTCGAGCAGCTTGCCGTTGAGCGCGAACCCGTCGGGCGCGAACTGGTGACAGCCGCCGCAGAATTCCGCCCTGAGGAAGGCCGGCGTGCGCGTGACGCCGTTGTGGGGCGGCGTCTCCCGCGGAGCCGCGCTCGCGAGCGAGCCGTCGCGGCGCGGCGGGCCGAAGCGCTCGTGACCGCGCACGTGGCAGGCGGCGCACGGCACGCCCTTGCCACGGAGCGCCGCATCATAGTCGGGGTTTTGCCGCGTTTCTCCGTCCCTCACGATCAGCGGCGCCTGCTCGGCGAGCGGCCCGTGACACACGAGACATCCGATCGCCGATTGCGGGTCGGTCTGGAGCATCTCGACCAGCTGGCCCTCGACCCCCGGGCCCGTCGCCGCCGCGTGAGTGCTCTCGCGCCAGTCGGCGTATTGCGTGGGATGGCAGGTCCCGCATGCGTCGGGATGCAACGAGGCCTCGAGCGACGAGAAGCTGGCGGGCGGTGGGCCCTGCGGCGCCAGCGGCAGGCGCCAGTGGCGCCGGAGAAAGTCCTGGACTCCATCGGCGCCGACGGCGGCGGTGCCGAGTAGCACGGCCGAGGTCACCGCCGCGCACGCGGCGCGAAGACGCAAGCGCATCGACGCAGGCATGATAGCGCGGGCCGACTACGGGTGAAGCACGGGCGACTGCTGTACAGTATGGGCCGCAGTCATCCTGACCGCTTCCGGAGAGCATCGTGGATCCCTACCGTCTGCCGCGACTTGCCCGACCGACTCGGTACGAGCTACGGCTCGAGCCCGACCTGGCGACGCTCAGCTTCACGGGCGAGGAAACGGTCACGCTCGAGATCACCGAGCCGACGACCGAGATCGCGCTGAATGCGGTCGAGCTCGCAATCGGCGAGGCGACCATCACGAGCGGGCGCGGCGACTCGCACCGCGGCGTCGCGACGACCGATGAGGGCGCCGAGCGCTGCCGCATCACCTTCCCGGCGACGCTGGCGCCGGGCACGTGGCGACTGCGTCTGGCCTTCACGGGCATCCTGAACGACAAGCTCCGCGGCTTTTACCGGTCGAGCTACAAGGATTCGAGCGGCGAGATGCGGCTCATGGCCGCCACGCAGTTCGAGGCCACCGACGCCCGCCGCGCGTTTCCGTGCTGGGACGAGCCCGAGTTCAAGGCCGTGTTCGCGGTCACCCTCGTGATCGACCCGAAGCTCACCGCGGTCTCGAACACCGCCGTCAAGGGCGAGCGGGTCGCCGGCGGGCGCAAGACCGTCACGTTCGCGGACTCGATGAAGATGTCGACCTATCTCGTGGCCTTCATCGTCGGCGAGCTGGAGGCGACGGACCCGATCCCGGTGGGGCCGGCGTCCGTGCGCGTCTGGTGCGTGCCGGGCAAGCGGAGGCTCGCCGCCTTCGGTCACGAGATCGCGGTCGCCTCGCTGCGCTTCTTCGAGGGCTACTACGGCCTGCCGTACCCGGGCGACAAGCTCGACCTCCTGGCGATCCCGGATTTCGCCGCCGGCGCGATGGAGAACCTCGGCGCGATCACCTTCCGCGAGACCGCGCTCCTGGTCGACGAGCGCGCCGCCTCGCACAGCGAGCTCGAGCGCGTGGCCGACGTGGTCGCCCACGAGAACGCGCACATGTGGTTCGGTGACCTCGTCACCATGACCTGGTGGAACGGCATCTGGCTCAACGAGGCGTTCGCCACCTTCATGGAGATTCTCGCGGTCGACGCGTGGAAGCCCGAGTGGCAGCGCTGGACAACCTTCGGCGTCTCGCGCGCGGCCGCGCTCTCGGTCGACGGGCTGCACTCGACGCGCCCGATCGAGTTTCACGTCGAGGCGCCGCGTGACGCCGACGCGATGTTCGACGTCCTGACCTATGAGAAGGGCGCGTCGGTGCTGCGCATGCTCGAGCAGTACCTGGGCGCCGCGGTCTTCCGCGACGGCGTCCGCGAGTACCTCCGGCGCCACGCGTACGCCAACGCCGATACCGGCGACCTGTGGGCGGCGCTCGGGCGCGCCGCGCGCCAGCCGATTCCCGAAGTGATGGACGGCTGGATCCTCCAGCCGGGCTATCCGCTCGTGAGCGCCCGGCTCGACGGGCGCCAGCTCGTGCTGAGCCAGCAGCGCTTCACGTATCTGCCGGAGCCCTTGCCCGGATCGACGCCGACACCGCCGGACCAGGCCTGGCAGGTTCCCGTCCAGGTGCGGGTCACCGCCGGCGGCCGCGCGTCGGTGGAGCGCCGCCTGCTGGCGGGCGCCGAGAGCCGATTCGACATCCCGGAGCGGTTCGGCGCCGCGCTCGTCAACGAGGGCGGCCACGGGTTCTATCGCGTGCGCTACAGCAGCGACCTGCTCGAGCGCCTCCTCGGCGCCCTGCCCGATCTCGCCGCCATCGAGCGGTTTAATCTCGTCAACGACGCGTGGGCCGTGACGGTGGCGGGGCTCATGGCGCTCGGGGACTACCTGGAGCTGACGGCGCGCTTCCGCGGTGAGCGCGACCGGAACGTGTGGTCGGTGCTGTTCGCCTCGTTCGGAACGCTCAACCGCCTCATCGATCCCGCGCACCGTCCGCGGCTCGCCGCGCTCGTGCGCGACCGCGTCGCGCCCGTCTTCGGCGAGCTGGGCTGGACGCCCCGGCCCGGCGAGGACGAGCTGGCCCGTCAGCTCCGTGGTGATCTCGTGCGGGTCATGGGCGTGCTGGGCGACGACCGCGCGGTTCAGGCGAAGGCGGCCGAGCTGTATCGATCGGCGACCGACCTCGACCCCAACGTGCTCCCGGCGATCATCGGCGTCCTCGCCCACGCGGGCGACGCCGCGCGCTACGACGAGTTCCTGACGAAATTCCGCTCGGCGGCGACGCCCCAGGAGGAGCAGCGCTACCTCTACGCCCTGGCCGCCTTCCGGCAGCCCGACCTCCTGGCGCAGACGCTCAACCGGACGATCAATGGCGAGCTCCGGACGCAGGACGCGCCGTTCGTGGCGCGCTCGCTGCTGATGTCGGTCTACGGGCGGGAGGCCGCCTGGGACTTCGTGAAGACCAACTGGGAGACGATGGAGCGGCAGTATCCGAAGGCCGGCCTCCGGCGGCTGGCCGAGGGCGTGATCGGTCTCGCCACGCCTGAGCTCGAGCGCGACGTGCATGCCTTCTTCGAGGCTCGGCGG
This sequence comes from Candidatus Rokuibacteriota bacterium, assembly GCA_003221595.1. Lineage (GTDB taxonomy): Bacteria > Methylomirabilota > Methylomirabilia > Rokubacteriales > CSP1-6 > AR31. The sequence continues at coordinate 4,074 of QHSM01000303.1, forward strand.
CCAGAGTTCGGGGGCAAGACACTCGAGCAATACCTGGAGCAGCTGCGCATCGCGGTGCGGATGCGCGAGCGAGAATCGGCCGCGCTCGCGACCTTCCTCGCGCGGTTCGCCTGAGGCGAGCATGCGACGGATCAGCGGAGCGACGGCGGTCGTGGCGCTGGCCGGCGTTCTCGGAGGCGCGGCGATCGCGCGGGGTCAGCACGGGCACACCGGGAGCCACGACGAGGGCCATCGGGCCGCCCAGGCGTGCGCGACCGAGTTCGAGCAGGTCGTCGGCGAGGGCCGGGGCTTCGGCATGGCGTTCGCGGCCGATCAGAACGGCTATCCCGGCCCGATGCACGTGCTGGAGCTGAAGGACCGCCTCAAGCTGACCGCCGAGCAGGAAGCGAAGATGCAGCATCTGATGCACGCGATGTTCGCCGAGTCGAAGCCGAAGAGCGCGCGGCTGCTCGAGGCCGAAGCGACGCTCCGGCGCCTCTTCGCAAGCCAGACCGCCGACGATGCGGCCGTGCGCGCGGCGGTCGACGCGGTCGAGCGCGCGCGGCGTGAGGTACGGCTGGTCCATCTCCTCACGCGCTGGGGCGGACGCTAGATCCTTCGCCTGGCTACACCCGCACGCCGACGACCAGCCGGCCCACCGCCGCCCCCAGAAAGCACACGGTCAGACAGAGCGCAGTCGTCGCCAGGACGTTGACCCACGCCTGGCCCCACGCGCCGGCCTCCATCAGCCGGATCGTCTCGTAGCTGAAGGACGAGTACGTCGTGAGGCCGCCCATGATTCCGACGGTCAGGACCAGCCGAGTCGATTCGGGGATGATCAGCGTCGTGATACCGATCTCCTGGATGAGCCCGATGAGGAACGAGCCGACCACGTTCACGATGAACGTGCCGTAAGGGAAATCGGCGCCGAGCCCGCGGGCCGCGATCCCGGAGACCAGGTAGCGCAGGCCCGATCCGATCGCGCCGCCCAGACACACGAGCATGAGGCGCCCCATCCGGTTCCCGTCGCCTCAGGCGATCTCGATCGGCTCGTCGACGTACACGGTGTACGCGCGCGGCCGGCCGCGCTCGGCGTCGCTCGGATT
>QHSM01000304.1 GCA_003221595.1 Candidatus Rokuibacteriota bacterium
CGTGACCAGCAGGTCCTTGGGCTGGGTCATGTTGACGACGCGAATCTTGAGCTCCTGAACCGGCAAGAGCTTCGGCGCGCTGTCGAGCCGCGCGAGCAGGTCGACGAGCTGCCGGATCTCGCAGGCGACGGCGATCTCGACGGGAATCTCGAGCAGCTCGCCGCGATCGGCCGGCGGCAGGATGCGCTCGCTGCGCACCTCGGTCCTCGCCTGTGCCGCCATATCCTTCACGATCTTTTGCAGCTCCGAGGCGGCCACGGCGGGCGTGCCCGCGGTGAGGAAGCCTTCCGACAGCTTGTCGAAGCGCTTCATCGTGGCGTCGAGCTCGGCGGTGATCGCGGCGTGCCGCGTGATCAGGTCGCGCCGCTGCTGCAGCACCTGCTGACGCGCCGGCACCAGCTCGGACGCCGACCGACTGCGCTCGAGGATCGGCTCGATCACGTACAGCCAGCCGCCCAGGATCACGGCGGCGATCACCGCCAGCCCGACCAGCATCCGCTCCCGGCGCGAGAGATTGGCGATCATCAGCGCGGGGGTCTCGGGCGTCGCCCCGTCGGTCCGGGCTGCGCCCCGGTGCCGACCGCCTCGCCGGCGCTCTCGTCGCCCCTGACGGCCGGAGGCATGCCACCGGGAGGCGTGGTGGCCGGCGGTGCGGCGCTCGGCGCCTCCCAGGCCGCACGGATCCGGAACTGCTCGCGGTCGCGCCCGCGCGTGACGGGCGACGCGAACTCCACGCGCTCCAGGCGGGGCGAATTTTCCAGGAGCGGGATCAGCGTGCTCGCCGCCCCGGCCTGTCCGGTCAGCTCGACGCCCTTGGCGTCGAACGAGAGGTACGTGATCCACGCATCGCCCGGGATGATCTCGGTCAGCTCGCGGAGCATGGGCAGCGGCTGGAGGGCCCCGGTGCCGACCTTCTCGAGGGTCGCCAGCAGCTGGCGCTTGCGCTCGAGCTCGCGCGCGGCGCGCTCCACCGTTTTCACTTGCGGATCGATGCGGGCGATCTCGGTATTGAGCCGCGCGAGGCGGCGACCCTCGCGGAAGCCGGGGAGGAACAGCGCCGTGAGCGCCAGGAGGACGGTGGCCGCGAGCACGGCGCCCGTGAGCTTTTCCTGGCGCGTGAAGCGACGCGGCTTGATGGCCGGCGGGATGAGGTCGAGCGGCCGGACGCCGCGACGCGAGGCCGTCGCCACCGCCAGCTCGGCCGCGCCCCGCGGCTCGCCGAGGTCGGCCAGATTCTGCTGCGCCGCCTCGGTCCAGGGTGGATCGGAGATCGGGACGCCGAGGTCGAGCAGCGTCGCCGCGGCGGCGCCGTCGCCCGACACCCACACCGCGTCGCACTCGCGCCAGCGTGCCCCGGCGAAGCTCCGCCGCGTCTCGGCGACCAGCGTCGCGTCGTCGGCCGCGGGGAAGGAGCGGCTCCACACGAGGTCCGAGCCCTGGAGCAGCAGGAGATCGACCGCCTCGCCGGTGCGGTGGAGCCAGGCGACGCGCTGCCCGCGGTCGGTCGCGACGAGCGCCACCAGGTCGTGGGCGGCCACCGTGATCGACACGGGGCGGAGCTTTGCCTCCTCGCAGAGGCGCAGCGCGACGTCGATGACGCGGCGGTCGGCGGCCGCGATCAGCACGCGCCGGCCTTCGTTCGGCGCGCCGTCGGGCTCGGCCTCCCGGGGAAGCGGGACGAAATCGAAGGCCGCGTCGTCCGCCGGAATCGGCAGGTGCCGCTCCAGCTCGAACTTCACCATCTCGTGCGTCTCGCCCGCCACCGACGGCAGGTCGATCGGCTTGACGGTCACCACCGAGCGCGCGAGACCGATCGCCACTTTCCGCGCGACGAGATTGCGCGCGTCGAGCTCGGCGCGCAGCGCCGCGCCCGGATTCTCCGCGTCGATCGTGAAGGTCTCGTGACGATCGCGCTGAATCGCGGCGACACTGAGCCGGTCACCCAGCATGACGACCGCGAGCCGGAGCGCGGAAAATTTCATCATCGTAGGGTAACACCCCTCGCAACCGGCACGGAAAAAGTCACCGCAGCCGCCACCACTCGAGCACGAGGACGGAGGGCGGATCGGCCTCGGTGCGTCGCTGCACGATCGCGATCAGGCGCGCGACGACCCGATCGTCCACGATCCCCTCCGCTTCGATCCGAAACGTCCGCGTCGCGACGCTCAGGTTGCGACCGCCGAACTTCCCGGGGACGTTCGGGAACGGGCCGGCGTTGTGCCGTCCCTGCACGATCTCGCTGATCTCCGCGCTCGACAGGCCGAGCGCCTCGAGGACGTAGGGACCCGCGGTGTTCATGTTCACCGGGCCGGAGCCGCGCACGGTGATGAGGTCGGCGAGTCCCGGACGTTCCTTGCTCCCGTTGTAGATCGCCGGCGTGATGCCCTTGATCTGGAGCAGCTCGGTGACGGACTCGAGGTTCGCATTGTGCGCGCGATAGGGCACCGGGAGCTTCAGGTAGTAGTCCTCGCTCTCGGCGCCGTTGAGCCGGTGCTCCTCGTTGGCGTCGCGCCAGTCCTGGATCGAATCGCCGATCGTGTCGCGGACGCTCTTGTCGAGCTGCAGAGCCAGCAGGAGCCGGTCGATGCGATCCGGCGGCGAGGCGTTGATGTTGAGGCGGGCCTCCTCGTCGGTGATGCGATACGTGTACTGGCCGCCGCCCAGCTCGGACTTCTCGCGCTTGAGCCGCGGCAGCTCGCGCCGCTCGGCGGTGTAGAACGTGAGCAGGCCGTCGTCGCCTTCCACCACGAGCGGGGCGTCGCCCACGATCTCGCGGATCGCCTGCTCGAGGGCCGCCTCCGCCAGGTGGCCGCCGATGAGCCCGTTCTTGTAGGCGCGCACCGCCGCGGCCTCGAGCCGCATCGAGTACGCGAACTCGGCGCTGACGACCGCGACCAGCGCCAGGACGAGCAGGATGAGCAGCAGGGCGAACCCGCGCTCGCCCGGCCACGCCCGCCGGCGCGCCTCGACGTGCCCGCCCCGGCTCACTGCTCGGAGCCCACCCGGATCGACACGGTGATGGGCGGCAGCGTCTCGCCGCGGCCGCCGATCGTGCCGCCGACGTTCACCCGGATGGCGCGCGGTAGCTTCTTGGTGGCCTCGGTGTCCCACGAGCTCTGCCACGCGCCGCTGTCGTCGAGGTAGCTGAACGCGAGCTCGGTCAGCGTGGGGTCGTTGAAGACGACCTCGGCGTCGGTGAACGGACTCCGATTCGGGAGCACGCGCTGGCGGATGACGAGACCGCGGCGCTCGTCGGTATCGCCGAGCGCGAAGACGACGGCGGTGAACGCGACCGGAATCGACGCGGGGAAGGGTGCCGCCTGCGTCACGAACTCGAGCCGCGACTCGGTGCCGGTGAAGAGGAGCTCCGGCGTGGGGGTGTCGCCGCGGGGGCCGTTGTACGGGTACATGCCGCTCACCGAGCGCGCCAGCGAGAGCACCACGCCGCGCAGGTGCTGGTGGGCCTCGGCGCGATCCTCGCCCTGTCGCCACGCCGCGAGCGCGATCCGGACGCCGCTGAACGCGATGACGACGAGGGCGCCGACGATGGCCAGCGCCAGCAGGAGCTCCAGCAGGGTGAACCCGCGCTGGCGGCGCCTCACCGCGTCCTGCCCACCGCCGGCGTTCCCGACGCCGGCTGCTCGGCCGAGGTCCGGAGCGTGACGACCTCGACCCCCCGCGTGTCGCCCCAGCGGACCTTGACGTCGATCTGGTAGACGCGCCATTTCCGGGTCGCCGGCGTCCGCTCGAGGTCGGGCGCCGGGACGACGGTCACCGTGCGCTCCCAGTCGAACGCGCCGTCCTGACCCTTGTCGTGCGCCTCGACCGGGGCGACCACCTCGCGGGCCTTCTGATCGGCGAGCAGCACGGCGCGCTGGTGGTCGCCGGCCACCTTCAAGAGACGCAGTCCCTGCGCGAACCCCTGGATGACCGCGACGACCGCCACGCTCAGGATCGCGAAGGCGACGAGCACCTCGAGGAGCGTGAACCCCGCGTTCCATCGCGCGCGCGGGCGGCCGGGACCGTGTCTCATTCGCGGCGGTTCTTCACGCGGCCGGTGACCGCGTCGATGGTGACGCGATAGACGACGGCGCCCGCGCTCAGCCGGAACTCGCCCCCGCTCGAGTTTCCCTGCGGCTCGAAGCGGACCGTCAGCGCCGACGGCGTTTCGGCTTCGATCTTCAGGCGGGCGGAGAACGTCCGCGTCCATCGGACCTCGTCCTCACCGGTCGTGACCGTCTGGAGCCGGCTCGACGGGTTGACGACGACGGCGAACGGCTGCTGCGTCGTGATGGCCTGCTCCCGCGCGTGGCGAAACGTCGCCGAGAACCCCGCGACCTCCGCCCGTGTCCGTACCGCTTCGGTACTCCGCCCGATCGCCGGCGCCACGAGCCCGGCCGCGATCGCGACGATCAGCAGGGTGACGATCAGCTCGAGGAGGGTGAACCCGCGCGCACCTATCTCTGACTGCTGTCCCATGAGGTGATGTCGGCCGCTTCCCCTTCGCCGCCGGGCGCCCCGTCGCTGCCCTCCGACCAGAGGTCGTACTCCCCGTTCTGGCCGGGACAGCAGCGATACTTGTAGGCGTTGCCCCACGGATCTTTGGGAACGGCC
>QHSM01000305.1 GCA_003221595.1 Candidatus Rokuibacteriota bacterium
CGGCGACGAAATAGCTGGGGTTCCTGACGAACGTGAGCTTCACATTGGGCTCGTAGCGCTCGAGCATCCACGGCCCGGTGCCGATGACGGCCTCGGCCCGCTTCAGGTCTCCGAACTTCTCGACCGCTTCCCGCGCGATCAGCCACGCCGAGGTCGAGGCGAGCGCGTCGAGGAACCAGGCGAACGGCTCCTTGAGCGTGAACTTGACCGTGTAGCGATCGAGCGCCTCGATCTTGTCCACGTCCTCGAGCGTCGGCCGATTGCCGTTGCCCTTGATGCTGAGGAATCGCTCGTAGGTGTACTTCACGTCGTCGGCCGTCAGCTCGCGCCCATTGACCGGCGGCTTCGGATGCCAGCGCACGCCGCGCCGCAGCTTGAAGACGTACGTCGTGTCGCCAGTGCGCGTCCACGACTCGGCGACGTCGGTCTCGATCGGATAGGTGCCCGGCCGCACCGCGGGCCCCGCTTTGACCTTCAGGAGCCGGCTGTGCGTGAACGACAGCATCGTCATCGTCGTGAACGCGAGGGTCTGGTGCGGATCGAACCCGACCGGGTCGAGCTGAGAGCAGATCCGAAAAATCCCGCCGCGCTTCGGGGTCTGGGCGGCGGCGGGGCCGACCCCCACGGCGAGAGCGGCGCCCGCGAGCCTCAGCGCATCGCGGCGGCTGACACCTTCTCGATCCGTCATGGCTGGACCTCCGTCCCTCTCTGGGGACCCGCTCGATCCGCGGCTCTCAGACCGAGCTTCTCGAGCCGCGGCAGCACCTCGGCCGCGAAATACGGCAGCTCCTTGAGATAGTCCACGAAGTTGATCGCCAGGCCGTCGAGACCGGCCGCCGCGAGCCGGGAGAACTCTCGCACGATCGCGTCGGGATCACCGATGACACAGTAGGACCCGCGCGCGAGCGCCCGGCGCGCGAGCGGATTGTGCCCGCTGTGCACCAGGCGCTGGGGATCGGTCCCCCGGCGGCCTTCCTTCGCGTGCAGGTCGGCGAGATAGCCGATCGCGCCCCAGTCGGCGTGCTCGACGACGTACTGAAGGTAGTCATCGGCCTCCTTCTGCGTGGGGCGGCAGACGATTCCCACCGGCGTCCACACCTGGATGTCGCGGCCGTGCTCACGGGCAAGGCGTTTGGTCTCGGCGATACGTGGGGTGCTGGCCTCGGGTGTCTCGACCGCGTCGAAATGCATGTCCGAGTGGCGGATCGCGAACCGGCGGCCCGTCTCGGAGCTGCCGGCGTTCATCATCAGCGGGTCCCCATCTCCGAAGGGACGCGGTGCCCCCTCGACGCTGTGGAGACGGTAGTAGGTTCCGTCGTAATCGAAGCGGGGCTCTCCGGCCCAGATCCGCTTGACGATGGTCCACCATTCTTCGCCCTGGGCGTAGCGGGCGTCGTGCTCCTTCTTGGTCACGCCGAACATGTTGAACTCGTCCTCGTTCCAGCCGCAGACGATGTTCACGCCGAGGCGCCCGCCGCCGATGTGATCGCCGGTGGCCATTTGCTTGGCCGCGACGAGCGGGTGATGCAGGGGAACATGAACCGTGCAGAACACGTGCAGACGCCGGGTGGCCGCCAGGAGGCCGCAGGCCCAGGCGATCGACTCGAAGCTGGATCCGTTGGGGTTGGACTCGCCCCCGTAGCCCTTCCAGCGCGCGATGGGCACCATGCACTCGATCCCGATCGCGTCCGCCATCTGCGCCAGCCGGAGATTGTTCTCCCAGCTGGCGTCCCAGCGCTCGGGAAGCGTGGCGTAGGTTCTCCCGCTCGAGCAATTGGCGCCGAAGAGCCCGAGGCGAAGAGTATTGCGGTTCACCAGAGCGGCCCTGCGTTCTCGCATCGGCCCGGCGGACGAGGGCCTTATCCGGCTCGGGCCGGGTCGACCACTCTCGGGTTCCGCCCGTCCTTCATCAGGAACAGAACGAGGATCCCGACGATGTACGTCCCGCTCAGCACCGTCAACGCGGTCGCGAATCCCGCATTGTCCATGAGGTAACCCGTGACCAGCACCCAGAACGGCTGCGAGAGGAACCCCAGCAGGAAGTACAGGCTGAACGCCGCGTCCCGGTCCTCGTTGGAGGCGGTGTCGGCCACGATGGCCTGCGTCTGGGTTCCGCGGGAGGAAGTGAACGCGCTGTAGAGCAAGAGGCTGACGAACAGCATCGCGACGCCGGGCCCGAGATGGGCGACCCACAGGGTCCCCATGCAGGAGAGGGCCAGCGAGACCTGCAGCATGCGAACGCGGCTGAACCGGTCGGAGAGCCAGCCGAAGACGACCGGACCCAGGATGCTCCCGGCGCTGATCGCGGTGATGAGAACCCCGATGGTCAGCTTCGAATAGCCGAAGTCGTTCGCGAGATGGGGCGCGAAATAGATCTGGTTCACGCCGCCGTCGCGTCCGGCGCCGCCGACCATGAACACGCCGGCGATGAGCATCATGTGGCGGTCCTTCAACGTTCGCCGGTAGCTTCCGAACCCCTGGACGAGTCGAGCCCGGCCGGAGCCGGACCGATTCGGAACCCCGTAGTCACGGAAGAAGAAGTAGACCAGGCCCATGACGACGCTGGCGATGGTGACGACGAAGAAGATGTCCCGCCAGCCCATGATCAGCAGGAGCACGGTCGCCAGCGGGGTCGCCACCAGGGTGCCCACGTTGGAGATGCTCGTGTTCAGCGCCATCACGGCGCCGCGGTTCTTCGGGAAGTAGCTCGCGAGGATGCTGTAGCCGACCGGGTGCTGGGCGCTGGATCCGATCGACGCGACCCCGCGCGCCACGATCATGGTGGGGTAGGACGGAGCCAGCCCGCTCAGCAGCGTTCCGAGCGCGATGCCGAGATTGCCGAAGCCCAGCAGCTTGCAGCGAGAGAAGAAGGGCGTTAAGAAGCCGTAGGCGCCCTGGCAGATGCTGCTGAGCACCGAGCAGACCGCCGACAGAATGCCCACGGCGGTGTAGCTCATGCCGAGGTCGGCCATGATGTACGGATACAGCATCGTCATCATCTGGTTCTGGAAGTGGTTGACGGCATGCGAGACATTGCTCAGGTGGAGCATCGCCCGCTTCTCCTGGGCGCTGGGCTCCGGCTCCGCTTCCATCACCCGGGGACCGTCTTCCGAGACGGCCGCCGCCCGCGGTCGAAGGACGTCGGCGACAGTGCTGAAAAAGGACATCGCAAGGAGACTACGGTGGCGCCGCGCGGGGTGTCAACCAACCCTCGTCATGAGGAGATCCAGTGATGGAACTGTACGACGCCCTGCGCACGACCTTCGCCGCTCGGGAGTTCACCGCCGACCCCTTGCCCGACGACGTCCTGGCGAAAATCCTGGATCAGGCGCGCTTCGCGCCGAGCGGCGGCAACCGTCAGGGCTGGCGCGTCATCGTGGTCCGCGAGCCCGCCACGAAGCGCTCGCTGGGCGACCTGAGCGCCTTCGCCGGGCGTCGCTATGCCGCGCAGGCGGCGAACGGGGAGAGTCCCTGGAACACGATCGACCCGCCGC
>QHSM01000306.1 GCA_003221595.1 Candidatus Rokuibacteriota bacterium
AGTCCACCATCATGACTCCGGTATCACGACTGAGCGCCTCGTCGAAATTTCCCTCGGTCAAGTGGACCGCGCCGGTGTTCGCCATCTAGCTCTCCTCAGTAAAAAGTCAACGACTACGCTAACATGGGCGGCCATCCGGCGCAAGGAAACGCATCCGGAAATCCCGCACATAGCTTGTCAGTTTGACATCTCTATCGTGCTAGAGTCGATGAATAGTCATGGAAGTCGCAAAGATCCTCGTAGTCGACGACGAGCCCTCGATCCTCAAGCTGCTGAAGGAAGCCCTGGCTCAATGGGGCTACAACGTGGCGTGCGTCGGCACCGGGACCGAGGCTCTCGAAGCGATCCGGACCGAGCTCTTCGACGCGGCGATCACCGACATTCGCATGCCCGAGATGAGCGGGCTCGATCTTCTGCGCGAGATCAAGCGCCACGACGAGTCCATCGAAGTCGTCGTGATGACGGGGTACCCCACGATCGCCTCCGCCGTCGAGGCCCTCAAGGAAGGCGCCTACGACTACCTCTCGAAGCCGCTGATCCTGGACGAGCTGCGCCACCTCATGGCGCGGGTCACCGAGAAGCGTTTCCTCAAGGGGGAGGTCCAATCGCTCCGCGCGCGCCTGGGCGAGGAGCTCACTGTCAACGAGCTGGTCGGCAATTCGCAGCCGATGCAGCGCGTGAAGGAGATCATCGGCAAGGTGGCGACCACGGACTCGCCGGTGCTCATCGAGGGGGAGAGCGGCACCGGAAAGGAGCTGGTTGCGGCGGCGATCCACCGGCTCTCGGGTCGCAACAAGGGCCCGTTCATCCCGGTGAACTGCAGCGCGATTCCAGAGGATCTGCTCGAGTCCGAGTTCTTTGGCCACGTGCGCGGCGCCTTCTCGGGCGCGGTGTCGGACGCGCTCGGCCTTTTCCGCGGCGCCAACGAGGGCACGATCTTCCTGGACGAGATCGCGGAGCTGTCGCCGGGCCTCCAGGTGAAGCTCCTGCGCGTCCTGCAGGAGATGCAGGTCCGGCCGGTCGGCTCGACGAAGGCGCATCCGGTCGACGTGCGCGTCATCGCCGCCACGAATCGCGATCTCGACCGCTCGATCGCGGACGGGCGCTTCCGCCAGGATCTTTACTATCGGCTGAACGTGGTCCGCGTGAGCCTGCCGCCGCTGCGCTCCCGCCGAGAGGACGTTCCGGCGCTGGTGAACCACTTCCTTCGGCGCTACAACCGACGCTTCCGGCGCGACGTGAAGGGGATCACTCCCGACGCGCTCGCCACGCTCAGCGGATACGACTTCCCCGGGAATGTGCGCGAGCTCGAGAACGTCGTCGAACGGGCCTTCGCGATGGGGGCGCGCGAGCAGATCACCCTCGCCGATCTTCCGCCCCTCGGCACCAGCTCGATTTCGACCGTGTCCGCTCCCCAGAGCGGCACAGTGCCCCGTCTCGCCGACGTGGAGAAGGACCTCATCCTGCGCGCTCTCGCCTTCTACAAGGACGACAAGGAGGCGGCGGCCAGCGCTCTGGGGATCTCTCGCCGAACGATCTACCGTCGGCTGAAGGAGTACGGGATGCTCTAAATAGCACACGTGTTGCCGAACTGACACCTTCCCCCGCTGCTCCTTCCAGAAGCCCCTGATCTTAAAGCTTCTTCAGGTTGGCACCCCGGGTGCAGACAATTCCGGCCATGCAAGCGACGCAAATGACTGTTCCCGTCGAAACAGAGTCCAGAACACTCCAGATCGGCATCGGATTCGCCTCGCACCAGGACGCGATCTGGGCCGCCGTGCGCGCGACTGCCATGGCACGTTCAGGGCTCCACGGGACCTCACCCGACCTCGTGCTCCTGGTCACCGCGGGCGTACCGGCCCAGGACGTGGTGCCGATGATCCGGGGCGTTCTAGGCCCGGTTGGCGTCGCCGGTGGGGCCACCTCCGCGATCCTCACCCACAACGGTGCGGTGACGGCCGGCGCCCTCGTGGTCTGCCTCAGGAACGGCGAGGGGGCCGTGAGTGGGGTCGCCGCCGCAGGGGGTCGCGATCTGACCGAGGCAGGGCAGGGCGCGGCCCGGCTCATCCTGGCGGGCTGGCCCTTCAGGATGCGCTATCCGCGGGGCCTCGGCCTCGCGTTCGTGAAGCCTGGCTTCGGGGCCCCGGCAGAGGCCTTCCTGCAGCCGTGGCGGATTCTGATGGGCCCCAAGATGCGAACGGTCTGCAGCGTGCTGTCCTCGCCGGTCGTTTACGGCGCCTCGTCGACGGAGCCGCTCGCCAGCGCCGCGTGCCTGGAGGCGGCTTACTCGACCGGGCTCGGGTACGCCGAGGGCTTCGAGGCCCAGGCCGCTCCGGACCCCGAGATCCTCATCCAGGCGTCGGTCGAGGCGACCAGGACGGCCCTGAAGCGCCTCGAGGGTGACGGCGCGCGGCTGGTCCTCGTGATCGAATCGAGCGCGCGGCACCGCGCGCTCGGACGGGCCGCCGCCGATGAGTGGGCCGCGATCAAGAGCGAGATCGACTCTCGGACGCCCTGCGTCGGCTGGCTCTGCGAGCACGTGGCGGGGTATGGGCGAGGTGTTCGGCCGGTCGACGCGTACGGCTCGCTCGTCGTGGTGGCTCTCGGCGACGCGCCTCGTCGCTGAGCGCGTCTAGCCTCGGCAGATCTTTCTGACGTCGTCCCACTCCCGGTTCAGCTGCAGCGGCCGGGACTGGTGCGGGATCGACGCCACCAGCTTCTTGAGGTTGTCGACCCGGTCAGCGGCGAGCGGGTGCGAGGTCAGATAGCGGGTCGCCGACGGCAGGTTCCCCTCGGTCGCGCGCAGCTTCTCGAAGAAATCGATCATTCCCGCCGGATCGACGTCCGCCGCCAGGAGCATCCGTACCCCTTCGCTGTCCGCCTCGCTCTCGAGACCGCGGCTGTAGCTCAAGGTGCCCAGCACGCGCGCGCTCTCGATCCCGTAGGCCATCACGCCGGTGAGATCTCCCGACACGGCCACGAGCATGAGGCCGGTGGAGGCGTGCTGCAGGAGAAGCCGCGTCGCGTGGCGCTTGAGCACGTGCTGGATCTCGTGCGCGAGCACGCCGGCCAGCTCCTCCGGCGTGCGCGATCGCTCGACGAGCCCGCGCAGCAGGACGATCTGACCCCCGGGAACCGCGAACGCGTTCACCGTCGAGTCGTTGACGACGGTCACCTTGAACGTGTAGGGGACGCCCTTCACCGGCTCCAGCAGCCGGTTGACGATCGCCATGATCGCCGCTTCGCGCTCGGTATCCACACAACGCCGGAGCGACCCGGTGAGCTCCTGCACGGCCGCGTTGCCGAGCCGCTCCTCCCACGACACGGGTACGTGAGCGGCCAGGAGCCGTGCGCCTGCGGGGATGCCCCACATGTACAGGACGGCTCCGGCGCCGATGGACGCCAGCGCGGCGCCGATCGTGAGGAGAATCCTCCTGCGGCGGCGGCGCGGGTCGTGGAAGCGCCGCCCGAAGGTCGGCGCCGTCTGGTGCAGCGCGGTCAGGAACCCGGGGTCGTCGACCAGCAGGATCTCCGGAAACGGCTCGCCTCGCTCCAGGCGAACCTGCTCCCCGGCGTAGGACCCCTGCGTCTGGCGAATCTCCCGGAGCGGCCACCAGAGACGCGCGCCGTCGTCGAGCGAGACCTCGAGCCCGGTCTGGGCCATGCGGATCGACGCCGGCCGGCGCGCCGCGCTGCGACCGTCGAGGTAGTTGCCCCGGAACGCGCCCGCCATGCCCGGAGGCGCTACACGCCGAAGTCGACGTCGGTCCCGAGGATGCTCGAGAGCGCGTCTCCCGTGGCCGTGGCGAGCTGCGGCTCCTGGACGATCCCGTCCAGATCGAGCGGACCGTCGATCGCGAGGTACGAGAACGCGAAGCGCGTGGTGCGCACGAGCACCCAGGGCCAGGCCAGGCCCAGCGTGAGCACGAGGATGAGCCAGTTGGCGACCGTGAAGTTCATGAGCTGGCGGCCCGTGAGCGAGCAGCGGAAGCGCGCGGCCTCGAAGAAGGTGTGCTCCCAGAAGTAACGGGTCTTCTTCGCCGAGAACCAGAACCAGTAGAGCCCGAGCGTCGGCAGGAGCAGCAGCAAGGTCACGACATACGAGCCGAAGAGATCACGCCCGCGCCCGTCGAACCGGAACGGCCGGCGGCCGAAGTGCGAGTGCGAGATCATGAAGTTCTGCTGGCGCACCTGGAAGAAGGGGTAGTAGAGCCCGAGCGTCATCGAGCTCAGGAGCGAGCCCCGCGTGAAGAGCTTGATGAAGTCCTTGGCTCGACCCCGGAACGAGAAGCGGATTCCGCGCCACGAGGTGCGGCTCAGCCGATAGCGCCGCGCGCCGACCATGGCCAGTGGAATGAAGATGAAGACCAGGATCGATGTGAGGGATCGAATCACGACGTGGATCATCCGGTCCCCGGCGAGCTCGTCGACCGTCTGCAGCGCCGTGAGCGGCAAGCCGAAGAAGAGGCCGGCCTTGAAGAAGCCGTTGAGGAGCTCCTTGCCGGTGCCGTGGTACGCGAGGCGATCGCCCTCGAAGCTGGTCTGGCTCATCATGAAGCGGCGCACCTTGACCCGGCCCCAGAAGCGATAGAACCCCAGGGTGACGATCGTCAGGAGCACGTTCACGACGTAGATGCCGAACAGGGTTCCTCCGGTGCCGTGAAAGCTGAGCTTCCGCCGGGTCGACAG